>CAMYNE010000031.1 GCA_947259675.1 uncultured Pirellulaceae bacterium | reverse complement strand
GATCGCCCGCGGCGACGCGGTAGCCGTTCAGGAAATCCCTTGCTGTCAGCGGTCGGCCATGGTCTCTCTGGAGCGTTGTCAATCGCAGCGCTCCCTGCCCACAGGCCACCACGATCCCCCGCTTGTCAGCGAGACGGACGCAGCCGTGACCGATGTCGTCCACTTCCGAGTCTGCCGCCAGTTCCGCCTCGAGTATCCTGATCCTGTTTCTCCCGTGGCAGGTGTGAGCCACAGGCCAGGGATTCAGCGCCCGGATCTTGTTGTGGATTTCCATCGCGGACATCGACCAGTCTATCGGTGCCTCACCCTTGACGAGTTTGGGTGCATAGGTGGCAAGCGCTGCATCCTGAGGCTGCGGCGCCAGATGCCCCGAAATAAAGGGGTTGAGACTGCCGGCCAGTGCTTCCGCACCCAGCACGGCGAGTTTATCCATCAGCGTGCCAGCATTGTCGTCGTGACAGATTTCGATTTCACTTCTGGCGATGACGTCCCCCGTATCCATGCCCGCTTCCATCAACATGATTGAAATCCCGGTCCTGATATCGCCGGCTTCAATTGCGCGCTGATGGGTATTCAGCCCCCTGAATTCAGGCAACATTGATGGGTGAATATTTAACATGCGGCCCTTGAGCGCTTCGCCAACTGGAACCGAAAGTGGACTCCCAGTGTCCACGATGGGTGCTCCGCGGGCGATCTCTGTTGCCGGCGTAAGCGCGATTCCTCGGACGGTTTTTTGGTCTAATTGAATCAAGACCTCGACCACCGTTTCCTGGTTATTGCCGAGGCGCAATTCGTTATTGATCTCCGGCACATGCGAGGTGAATTCCGCATCAATCACTGGTCCACGAACGCCGACGACACGACCGGTTCGATCGCCTCGGCTCAGATTTCGAAATCGAGTTGATTGAGAAGTGAGCATGATGAGAACCGCAGTAAGACCAACGCAACCAGATGCATAGCTTGGCGTTAGCGATAACAATGCAACCGCCGTGCCAATACGAAAGGGTAATGTGGGTGGTGGAAATCCGGAAACCCGTCTAGTTGAACAGCGCCATGTTTTTGTTTGACCGCCTGCCATCGGGCCGCGTTTTTCTATCCAAACGCGCGGGGCGTTGCCCCAATGGCACTTACTTTAGAATGTTTTACTTCAGCTCCAACGGAGCGATCCTATGTCAGCCCAGGCCAGCGGCCTGGGAAACCGAATTGCCATCACCACGTCAAGGCCCAACGGGTCGTTCCTAAACGCTGTTTAGGGCCACCCCTTTCGGGGCTGATGTCGTTACTCGAACATTTTCCCAGGGCGATGCCCTGGGCTGACATATGGCCGACCCTTCGGGCCTACAAGTATTACGGGTCTATTCCTTTTCCAAAGTAAGTGCCATTTGCCGCTGTCCCCGTGGTTAAACGAAATCGCCATGCGAGATCGCAAATCTGAATTCTCACGAATCCAGCTACTCGTATTGTTTGTCGGAATTCTCGCGAATCCAGCTACATTATTTTACTTACTGGAAACTTGTGTCTCGGTTGAATTGTAAGTCGTCGTAAACTGTTTGCTGAGCACGATTTGCTTCACAACCGCCGAAAAGCGGCAATTCCGCTTGATAACTTCCTCAGTTATTCTATCGATCTCTGGCTGGTCAGCCACTTCGAGTCTTCGACCAAGTGCGTATTTCAGCATGTGCTCCACGAAAGCACGTACAAACTTTGTTTTGTCTTTAACAATCGCAATCTTAAACTGTGATGGGCCATTAAATTTGTAGCCATTTACCGTTCCAGCTGAATCAATTTCCACCCCGTCTCTGTAAGTCTTTCGCCAACGGCCAACCGCATCAAATCTTTCCAGGGCGTAGCCGAGCGGATCGATCCGGTCATGGCAGCTGGCGCAGGCCGGATCAAGTCGATGCTGTTCAAGTTTTTCTCGAACATTTTTTGCCGTTGCTTTGTCGGCAGTCACATCGTCCAGAGGTGGTACGGCAGCAGGCGGGGCCGGCGGCGGGCGGTTAAAAATGACATCCAGAATCCAGGTACCGCGATACACAGGACTACTGCGAGTCGTCGCGGAAGTCGAAAACAACATCGCTCCGGAGGCAATCACTCCCCCACGATGATTGTTGGGCCATTTGATTCTGAAAAAATCTTCGAAGTTATCGGGATCAGGTGTATAACCCAGCACTTGCTTGGGTTTGAGTTGATACCAGTCCATCAGATTACGATTCACGTATGAAAAGTCCGCCGCGATAAAATCAAGGATGCTGCGGTTTTCTACCATGATCGTTTCGAACAACAATAACTGCTCGATCATCATTGAGACTCCCGGCGGCGCCAATCGATTTTTGTAGTAGCCGGGAAATAAGTCTTCGTCCGGCATCGCCGAGTTGACTTTCGATAGACGCAGCCATTGCATGCCAAAGTCGGTAGACAATGACTTGATTCGTCGATCCTGAAGCATCCGCTCAACCTGCTTTTCCAATTCGGCCGGTTTACCCAGGCGACCGTTCTTCGCCGCATCAAACAGTTCTTTGTCCGGCAACGTTCCCCATAAAAAATAGGACAACCGAGAAGCAAACGCGTACTGAGGGTGCTTTTTGAACTGGTCGCTCGATTGAGCAAAATCGTCTCGGAAGAGAAATCCGGGCGAAACCAAGACAGCGGAAACTGTTGTCTTCATCGCTGTTTGATAGGATCCGGTTTCATCCAGTTCTCGATTGAACAATTCAACAAAAGCCTCAAACTCAGCGGGTTCAAGCGGGCGTCGAAAAGCGCGCGGCAAAAATTCAGCTAACTGTTCTTCAGCATGTCGCTTCATTTCCTCTATCAACCGCCACGGTTGGAAGTCGAACATCGGCTCCCAAAGCTCGCTTGTGCGCGGAAATCGCGAGCTGTTGACGATCGCATCAGAAAGTTCGAAATATTTTTCCAGTAGCATTGGAGAAATGCTCAATGATGTATGGTCGTTGGCAAAACCGTGTTCGACAGGCGGATCACTGGGAGGATTTGTCACGCCAGGTAGCGCAGGGCGACGGCGATGACCGTAGGTGAAATGACTGAGCGCCAATACATATCTGGGCATTTTGCCCGTTTGAGGTTGAAAGTAGTCAGTCGATCGCAGAATTCGAGCTGGATTGTAGAAGCCCTTTCGATTGAACTTCAGCAGATCGTCGACCGTGTTTTCGTACTCAACGCGATTGAAACGCCGGATAGGAGGAATCGAAATCGCAAGTTTGCGATTAGCAATCGTGGATTCGATCCAGGATTTTATGGCGGCCCGTTCTGGTTCGTCTGGCCGCGACTCACCTTCTGGAGGCATAAAATCGTTATCAAGCGCATCATAAATTTCTGTCCATGTGTCCAGATCGTTCATGACTTTGGCTTGTTCGTCAAACTTCGCCAGATTCTTATCGCCTTCTGCTTCACTACCGGTATGGCAATCCAGACAATACGTTTTCAAGAAGGGCAAAACCACTTCACGAAACTCGTCCACCCCCGATTGCTTCTCCGCCGACGACACATGATTTGAGTCGGTCTGCAGCTTTGGAGGAGTGGATTGTCGCTCACTAATCGGCTTCAAAACGGTAGCCGACACTGAAATCGGGACGGCGACATTGTTATTCGCATACGCAACGTCCAGGAAGTCAGAAAAACAGACAATTATCAATACGGGCACGCAGATAAGCGCTGCGATCAGGCAATAACTCGATCGCGAAGGAATTTCTGGATTTTGGTTACGTGCCGTCATCGAGTTGGATTTCTTGGTGGCAGTATTTAGCTGCGAATCTTGATAATTTTTGCCGAACGTTTGGAAGCTATGAACCGGAGGCGACTTCCTTTTTGCTTTTCTGTTTATCCTTGTTCATTGCTTTGAGCGCATTCTGCTGTTCGACCGTGAGTACCTGCAGGCGGATTTCAGTTCGAATTTTCCGGTTGAGTTCAATGGTTTCCTGATAGATTTTTGCAACTCGTTCATCAACATCGCTACCGTCAGTTGCGTATTCGAGAATCTGCGATCGCTCACGCAACAATCTCAAATACTCTGCGTCGTAGGAAGCCGAAATCCGCTCCGCTTCAGCGACTTGCTCCGGAGTCAATAAATCGCGGGCAAATCCATAAAGAGTTGCCGCTCTGACATCCGGCTCAGATCCGAGCATCAAAATCGTATGGTTTTTGTTTAGCGTGGGAGTCGCATTCCGCACGAACGTCCCGTCCTTTGTTTTGACCCGCGGACCACGGCCTTTGGTAATGGTCACCTTTTCTTCTGCTGGTGCCGAACTGGTTTCGGCTAAGGCGGACTTTCCCTCTTTCTGATCCTCCAAAGAAGCTGGATTCTCCGACGGACTGCACGACGTGAGACAGACAAATGCGCAGACACACCCCAGCTTTCTAAGACGTTGAAAGCGATCCACGCCTGGCTCAAATTGGGAGGTTTCCATCAGATATTGGCAATAAACGTCGGCAAATACTAAGCTACCTTAATGTTAAACGTTTTCTAGATCGTAAGTGAAATAAACATTCAGCAAAACACGAATTGCAATCCGCTTATTCGGTCAATTGAACCACATTATCGACAAAATTGATCTCTAGACTGCTTCGTCTACCCGTTAAAATGTGCTCTGCACGGCCAATAACTCTTGGGAGTCAGCCAACATGTCACGAAATTGCGCGGTCATCGTTTCCCTGGCGATAATGGTTGCTTTTGGATGCGGTCCAAAAGAACCCGTCCAGAAATTCACCAAACCATCCACTTCGAAGGTCCCTGCACAAGGACAAGAGTCCAAATCGGAGATTACCGACTCAACTGTCGAACCTGATTCTAAAGACCTTGTCATGGATTGGCCTCAGTTTCGCGGACCTTCCTGGTTAGCGACGACGTCAGAAGCTCAGGTTCCAATTCGTTGGAAAGCCAGTGAAGGCATTGTCTGGAAAGCCAGCTTAATTGGCCGCGGCGCATCAAGTCCAATCGTTTTGGGTGACCGAGTCTTTGTAACCGCGTTCACCGGATATGGCATGTCGCCCGAGAATCGCGGTAAAGTTTCTGATTTGCAACACCATGTCATCTGTCTGGACAAGAATTCTGGCCAGCAAATATGGAAACGCACAATTCAAGGCAGCTACGCTAACCAGAAGCTTAGTGAAAACGTGCTGGGACACGGTTTCGCATCCAGTACACCTGTAACCGACGGTAAATCGCTGTTTGCATTCTTTGGAATCTCGGGAGTCTTTGCGTTTGACCTGGATGGCAAATTTTTGTGGCAAACGGACGTTGGAGTGCTCAGCGATAATTTCGGATCGAGTGCTTCGCTCACCGTTTTCGAAGATCTGGTCTACGTCAACGCCAGCATTGAAAACAAGACTCTTTTTGCTCTCAACAAGGAAACGGGAAGAGCCGTTTGGAAATTCGACGGAATCGAACGCAGCTGGAGTACTCCCGTTATTGGAATGACCGATGAAGGTTCACCAGAACTGATATTCAATGAGACCGATACTGTGCATGGATTCGATCCGCGCACCGGTGAAGAACTCTGGCATTGCGAAGGCATCCAAGACTACGTGGTCGCCGTGCCAGTCGTGGTAGATGGCGTATGCTACGTCAACGGCGGGCGTGAAAAACGCTGCATGGCAATCAGACTTGGCGGACGCGGCGATGTGACTGAAACGCACAAGATTTGGGAAATTCCCAAGGGCGCTAATGTCTCCTCACCGGTTTATCACGACGGCAAGCTTTACCTCGCTTCTGATAATGGAATCATGCAGTGCTTTGATGCGGAGTCCGGAGAAGATCTTCACCGTCAACGACTGGGTTCCAAGAACAGAATTCTCGCGTCGCCTACGCTCGTCGGCGATCATCTGTTCTTGCCGACTCAACGCAGAGGTGTCGTTGTTATGAACATCAACAATGATTGCAAAATTATGGCAAAGAATGTTTTTAAAGACGACGACACGCCACTCCAGGCATCATTCGCGGCCAGCGGCAACCGGCTGTTCATTCGAAGTGACAGATATCTCTACTGCATTGGCCAATCGGAAAACGAGACTCAAACAGTAGCATTAACGGAATCTGAATCCGATGCCGAGATTATTATTCCTACGCGAAAATATGACTTTGATGAGAATGAGGGCAAACCAAAGCAGTACCTCGGCTATTTCATCACCGATCCAGACGAAATGGTTGAGTTCATTCTCAAACCATACTTGTCCGTGATCACACCGGAACAGACTGCCAAATCAACTGAGTTAATCAAAGCCAATCACCAATTGTTTGTCGAACTTCGCCAGCAGCATCTCCACCTCCACTGGCGATTCATGCGGGGCAACTTGGCGGAAGACGAGTTCATCAAAAAGCTAACGAGAATTGAAAACCTGACCATGAGACAAAATCGCAAAGTGCGAAAAATGGTGAAAGACATGTTTTCTAAAGAACAGATGGACCAGCACATTCGCGAAGCGAAAGAACGAGCCGCGATGAGGGCGAAGTAGTCCAATGCGGAATGCAGTTCAATGCGGAATGCGGAGTGCGGAATGGGGAATGTAGTTCAATGCGGAATGTGGAGTGCGGAATGCGTAATGGACATGCTGGAGGGAGTGTCAATCTTACCTTAAAACGAAGTTGACGAGCGATCCGTGTTTGCCACTCTTCACTCTTCACTCTTCACTCTTCACTCTTCACTCTTCACTCGCCACTCTTCACTCGCCACTCTTCACTCGCCACTCTTCACTCGCCACTCGACATTCCGCATTCCGCATTCCGCATTCCGCATTCGCTCACACAAATTTGCCGTGTTCGAGACGAGCCTGTTTTGAAAACGATTCTGCCAGCCGAGAGCTATGCGTGACACAAATCAGGATCGTGTGCATCTGTTGGTGAATGTCCAATAACAACTGCCCAATGGTGTCGGCGTTTTTCGGATCAAGACTTCCGGTCGGTTCATCTGCCAACAACAAAAAAGGATCACGGACCAACGAGCGAGCGACAGCAACCCGTTGTCTTTCGCCACCCGAGAGTACACCGGGGCGATGATCCAAGCGGTCGGCTAATCCGACGAGTTCCAGTAGAGATTTTGCTTTTTCAATGGACTCGGGACCGACAGGCCTTTCGGCGACGATTGGAATCAACACGTTTTCGAGAGCAGACAGTTGCGGCAAGAGATGATGTTGTTGAAACACAAAGCCCAAATTCTCATTACGAAACTTGGCAAGCTTTTTTTCGCCAAAAGCATGAGGCTGCTCGCCCATCAACACAATCGTCCCCGAAGTGGGTTGATCCAGTGTTCCGGCAATATGCAAAAATGTACTCTTGCCACTGCCGCTTTCGCCGACGACCGCAAGGTTTTCTCCTCGATTCAAAGCGACCGAAACTCCATCGAGAATGCTGAGGGGACCGGTTGGAGTCTCAAACACTTTTGTGATTTCACTTGCGACAAAGTCTGGCATTTGGGGATACTCTCTCCGTATACTCGGGAATTGGCACTCTTGCCCATCCATGATGGCAGTCCGACCTTCAACCGGGAGGAACGTACGTGGTTGCCGTATTAATGATTCTCCAACAAAGCCATACATCCTAGTCCATAGAAAGTGTATTCAACATCGTGGGCTTCATCCCAGGCTGCCGCTTGAAAGCCACCATTGGGCAACTGCAAAGAGTAAACAAACTTTCGATAGAGATTCACATCCAGCTCTTCAAATGAATCAAGATCGGATAACGTTAAGCCTCCGGTAAACGAGCTGAGCATATCCGCAATTGGAATTCGGGTGTTAGCCCGCAAACCGCCTTCGTCAGTTTGCATTTCGCAAAGAAAATCGAGCGTAATCTCTTTCGTTTGGTGATCGATCGCGCCCAGTCCATCGAAGTTTTGCTCGATAATTTTCAAAACTGCGGCCGCCGCGGCAGTCGGATTTGTGCCAGCTCGCTTGCTGACCCTGATCTCCCGCCAACCTCCGTCCGGTTCCAATTGTGAATTCAGAAAAGCCACGATCCTTTCCGGATCACGAATTGGCTTTTCCAGCAACTGCAGCACAAGGACAACCAGAAAAGTGTGGTAGGTACTACCGGCATGCCCTTCAGGAGCCTTGGAATAACCGCCGTCTTCGCGGCGCAACTGTTCCAGAAAGGCAGCGACCTGGTCAGGCCAGGCCGGATCCGATTTTTCGAAAATGTCGATTCCCGAGGACACCTTCAATAAATTTGCAGCATAGAACAATGAGAAAAAATCGACAATCGTCTGATGCGAGGTGAGTTGAGCGCTCAAGAATTCAGCTGCTTTTTCAGCCGTCGGACCGTACAGTTCACCCAGAATCGACAGCCCTCTTAGGGCAAACGACGTGTAGTACAAATCGCTACCACCCATGCGTCCCGCGAATCCACCGTCGGCTTGTTGAGCCGCAAGAAAATAGTCGATGTGTCTCTGCCGAACTTCAGTTGGTAATTCACCAATCCCCTGGGCAAGTCGGATCGTCAGCTGTTGAAGATAAATTGACATTCCGTTTGTCCTTGGTTAGACGGGAACAAACGGGGTTAAAGCCTCGACGATTCCTTGTGGTATCTCGATCGACTGTGGCCGCTCATGAGTTAATTTTTGGTCAAATCGGCAGCAGACGGCCGTCACATTTCCGTTGGCGACCAGAACATCCTCAAGGAAAAACTGAAATCCGAAAGTCACACTTTTTTTTCCGATCCGAATCACGGAAACTTCGATGTCGATTTCATCTTCAAATCGAATTGCATTGCGGTAGTTACATTCGGCATGAACGCGTGGCCAGCTAATCGTGTAGTCATCGATTTTCTGGATGACGCCCAGCCCAACCGCTCGCCAGAACTCGTGCTCGGCTTCTTCCATGTACGCAAAGAAGACCGAAAAGTGCACGATGCCGGCCATATCCGTGTCCCGGAATTCGACGCGACGGGTTCTTTTGAAAGTTTGGCTCACGTTTTATTCTTTGTCGGGCTAAAGAAAAAAGCCTCCCCAGCATCAACCAGGCAGGCTTTTTGATCACTTTAATTTTGATCCGTTGCCTTAATTAGTCACCCTTGAATGGCAACAACGCCATAAAGCGAGCACGTTTGATCGCTTCCGACACGGCATGCTGAGAAACTGACGAACAGCCTGTCTTCCGCCGTCCGACGACTCGACCGTGTCGATTGACAAGTTTTTTCAACAGTTCAACGTCCTTGTAATCAACGTACATCGGACGCGGGCGCTGACCGTCCACCCAAAGTGGATCTTTCTTAACCGTGCGAGTCTTGGCTTTGGCCTTTTTTCTGGAACGAGTTGTTTTTGGTCTTGGCAACGGATTGCTCTTGTCTTGAATTGTGGAAAATTGCTCTTAATTGCGAATCCCGCTATTATGCAAATCGACCATCGGTTGACAAGGCATAAATATTAGGTGAATCCGCCCGTTTTTGAGTTAAGATGCCTCAGAACCGGCCCATACCAACGCTTCCAACAAGGAATAACAATGCATCGTTTGTTCGAGAACACAATCAAAATCGCGACAGTCCTGGCCTTTGCGTTGCCGTTTTTTGGGTCCAACATTTGGGCCCAGGACACGACAGACAAGCTCGACAAGCCTTTATCCGCATCGCCGGCAACGGGCGCCAACGATGAAAAAGAAGACGGCGATTGGATTCAGCTGTTCAATGGCAAAGACCTCACCGGTTGGACTCCGAAGATTCGTGGTTTCGAATTGGGCGACAATTGGAATGATACATTTCGAATTGAAAACGGCGCGATCCAGGTCAACTACGACAAGTACGAAAATTTTGAACAGCGATTCGGGCACCTGTTCTACAAGGATTCGTTTTCCAATTACCTCCTGAGGGTCGAGTATCGATTCACGGGTGACCAGGTTAAAGGCGGCCCAGGATGGGCATTTCGCAATAGCGGGCTGATGATTCACGGACAGGATCCAGCAACGATGGGGAAGGACCAGAACTTTCCGGCTTCGATCGAAGTCCAACTTCTCGGCGGAAA
>CAMYNE010000030.1 GCA_947259675.1 uncultured Pirellulaceae bacterium | reverse complement strand
TCAGGCCCAGGTTACGCAATAGATGATGGCGTTGTCCCAAATTAAGCTCAGACCATTGCAGTTGTTGCAATTTGCCAATGATCGCGTTCTGGATTTCGTTGCCGAGTTCACCACCCGCACGCGCGAACGCCATCGTCGATTCAAGAATGACTTGGGGGTCCGTGAGTTCAGCGTCAAGTAAGTTTTGGCCCCAAGTGCGTAGTGGCGCCAGCTCTACATTCGTGCGGGCGACGAACCGAATAAAACGATCTGAATGATTCAGGTTTTTCCAGGCCGTCTTAAGATCATGGGCATTTGCTTCCAGCTCGCGGCGAGTTTTTGCAAGGTCCGTCAATGCACGGAATTGGGCAGGAGCTGTGGATTCGGAACCGAGGTAGCTGATGCGATAAACGGCCGATTGCGATCGCCGACCGCCGATCAAGAAATAGATCGCGCCGTCGACCGGATTTACGACCAGATCAGTTACCGGAAGTGCGGGTGCCGAACAAAAAGGTTCGCTTGTCGCGGTATAGGTCGAACCGTTTGGCTCCATATAGACTGCGTGGATAACGCCGTAGCTCCAGTCAGAGATAAAAAGGGCATGTTGGTACTTGGTCGGGAACTTGGCGCCAGTTCCAAAAGCTATTCCAGTTGGACTGCCAGGACCGATGTCGATAACGGACGGCAGGCTATCAGGATAATCGTCCGGCCACTTTCCGCTTCCGTTTCGCCAGCCGTATTCGCTGCCAGGAACGACGTGACATACTCGAGTTGGACGATACCATGGCAATCCGAAATCCCATTCCATGTCGGCATCGTAGGTAAACAGTTCGCCGTTTGGATCAAAAGCAATATCATATTCGTTGCGATAGCCCATGCTGATCAGCTCAAATGTCTCGCCATCAGGATCCGTCTTGCAGACCCATCCGCCGGGAGCTTTGACGCCAACATTGTGGCCATTGGCATCGGAAAGTCTGGGGAGAAGTTGATCTTCCTTCCACACGCGTGGCACGCGTGAGCGCTTCGGATTGGGAATCGCCGTGTTGTTCCCCGCACAGATATAGAGCGACTTTTTGTCGGGACTCAAGATAACCGCGTGCGGGCCGTGTTCGCCCCCGCCTTTAAATTCGCGAAGCAATTCGACAGTATCATACTGGTCGTCGTTGTCCGTGTCTCGCAATCGAAAGAGGCCGGCTGGCAGACCATCGCCTGCATGTGCAACGACGTAAAGACTGTCAAAAGCGCACAACAGCCCTTGGGCTCGACCGATTTTTAAGTTGACAGGTTCAACCTTCGGCGATTCAACGGTATCCTTAGTTAACGTCAGTCGATACAACTTTCCATATTGATCGGAAGTGATCAGGCGCCCTTGAGGATCGGTTGTTAGATTGACCCACGAACCTTGCTCAGATGGCACAGTGTAGATTAATTCTGCTTGAAACCCTTTGGGTAATCGGAAGTTGCCCGGAGCCGTTTGCTGAGCCTGAATACGCGCAGGCTGATCAAAGCAGGAACTCGCGGCGGCTAACAAGAGAACGTATAACCACACAAATCTAGTCTGAACAATCATGTAATTTGCGCCGATAAATTAACTCGGGAAATGGGAGACTACCAGTTTGAAACAGAAGACGACGAATGTCCACCTCTCAGATTAAAGCACTTGAGGACTACTTTCGATTAATTGATCGAAATGCGATCGCGCATGCGATCCGCGCCGCAGTCGATTTGGGAGTATTGAAAGCGTTGGAAAGTGGTCAGAAGACGCTGGAACAACTCGCGGCGACACTTTCGCTGGATGAGCACTCGCTGCGATTGTTGATGAACGTTCTTTGTCGGACAGAACTCGTCGAAAAATATGGTGACGATTATGCATTGTCCACTGTGGCTCGTTTGATTCCCAGTCAGTTTCAGCATTTGGGAGACCATTACTGGCAGTTTTTGAGCGTTTTCATCCGTACCGGAATCCCATTGCCCAAAGATGATGATCTGCCGGTTACTGACGCGGATTTCCACCTCAATCAGGCGTCTCGTGAATGGACACAGACTCCCGCGGCAATGGATGCTGCAACTGTTTTGGAGATTGGCAGTACGCGAAAGAATCTTCGAATTCTTGATGTCGGATGTGGCGCAGCTGTGTTTGGCGTTGCAATTTCGCATCGCGATGCGAGTTCGCAATTGACTTTGGTCGATCAAGGCCCCGAATTGAAGCGTGCTATCTCAACTGTTGAGGGTGTTGGTTTAGAAGAACGAGTCAGCTATGTCGAAACTGATTACCTGGACAATGGGTGGGTACAAGGCCTTCAGGAAGAAGAATTTAATCTGGTCGTCGTCGCCGGTGTTGTACAACGACACAGCCCCGACGAATGCGATCGTCTTTTTCGAAACATTGTCCGCCTCTGTCGATCTGGAACGGACTTGGCGGTAATCGACGTTTTTGCTGGGCAGGAGAAAGGCGACTTGCATCGCGAGATTTTCGAATTGGAACTGAACCTGCGTACTTCAAACGGTCGAATTTACCAACCCGCGATCATCGAACGCCAGCTGACTCAGCTTGGATTCGGCGACATCCAATACGCTCATTTGCCATCAACTCCCTACATTTGGGGCCTGATCCTGGCCACACGGCAATGACTTGAATCTGGGGCTGGTGAACATCATCACCCAGTCCACCAGTCCTTACGTTCATGATCGTCACACTGTGTTCTCCGGTTTTAATAATCAATCTTGCGATTCGAATTCCATCAAATCGTCCATCAACATTTGCGTATCAAGCTGAGCTTTCTCGATCCAAATCATGCGTGCGGATTTGGGTAACCCCAGAGAGTCAAACCGATCAGTGGGAAAACAAGAGATAACGCCAGCGGCAACTTGGCGGTTGAGTTCTGGATTCGCCGGAAATTGAGTCGCAAGTGAGTTCAGGTCGGAACTCAGCGAGGCAACAAACGCGAGTTGCCTGTGCAGTTTTTCTTCATGATTTGACTGGCGGTTCTCAAGACGATAATCGTGCAGTCTGCCTTTGTCGAATGCGAACTGATCCCCATCTTCACAGACTGGCAGTTGAGCCATAAACAGATCGGTCCAGCGTTCGATTCTTCTGCGTAATGCGTTCATTCTGTCAAAGGCCTCTTCGTTCGCCGACTGGCCTTTGAGCATGATTCGCAGGGCTCGATTCTTGGCTTCAATATGGCCAACGTGAACTCCATGAGCCAGCCCGTGAAGTTCATCACTACGCTGATAGAAATCGTGCGATATCATGGCTGCCGAGAACAGCCGCGTTAACAGCTCGGAAATCAAGATCTCTTGAACTACGATTTCGATTGCCGGCCAGGGATTATGGTCGGGATTTTTTTCAAGAAGATCCCGTTCGAACATTTTCAACGAACTCGACCATCGCTGAAGACGGCATTTCGAAGCTGTCCAGTAGGCTTTTGCTGATAGCGGAGGTTGTGGTTCCGTTCCGTAGACAAGCGTTGCCGAGTGGATGGCGACCCAACTTCCAATTTCGGCCAAAGTTTGAGCATTCATTGTGGTTTTTCTTTCTCGCACAAGGACTTCAAGTGAGAACTCAAACGCAACCAGAATGCCAAACGTTAAATCAATGGTTAAGTTGTCGATTTAGCTTGTATTCAGTAGACTTTTTCGAGAAAACGATGTGGTGTGTTTTTGCAACATGCAGTTGAAACGCAACAAGCGAGTGTGTGCCGAATCAAAATATCAACAGACGAAGTTCTCATGAACACTGTGACTGAACAAACGGAAATTGCCACTGAGCTCAAGTCCAAGGGTCCAATCTCCAGATTTATTGAAACTCACTACCGTCATTTCAACGCCCGTGAACTTGTCGACGCAGCCCGTGCCTACCGCAATCACATCGATTCCGGAGGCAAGATGCTGATCACGCTTGCCGGGGCGATGAGTACCGCGGAGTTGGGAATCTCGCTGGCCCAGATGATTCGTGAAGGCAAAGTTCACGCGATCTCGTGCACTGCTGCAAACCTCGAAGAAGATGTGTTCAACCTGGTAGCCCACAACGAGTACAAGATTGTTCCAAACTATCGCGAACTCTCTGCTGCCGACGAACAAAAGTTGTACGAAGAAGGCTTCAACCGGGTTACCGACACCTGTATCCCGGAAACAGTGATGCGTCACATCGAGGCCAACTTCATGCAGGTTTGTGCGGATTTGGCCCAGAACAAAAAATCACTATTCCCGTACGAGATCTTTTTTCGACTTTTCGAAAACGGTTGCCTCACACCGCATTATCAAATCCCGCCCGAACATTCCTGGATGTTGGCAGCCCACGAAAAAGGCATTCCGGTTTATTCTCCCGGCTTTGAAGATTCAACACTCGGCAATATATTCACGGCACGAGTCATGGAAGGCAAAATCGGATCACACTCGGCAATTCGGAGCGGCACCGAACAAATGCATGAGCTGGTCAACTGGTACTTGCGAACTGATGCGAAAGCGCCGATTGGGTTCTTCCAGATCGGTGGCGGCATCGCGGGGGACTTTGCGATTTGCGCGGTGCCACTGATCATTCAAGATTTAAAGAAGGAGGTTCGTCTTTGGCAATATTTTTCCCAAATCTCTGATTCCACGACGTCCTATGGGTCTTACTCTGGTGCGGTCCCCAACGAAAAGATCACATGGTGCAAACTCGACAAGAATACGCCCAAGTTCATGATCAACTCGGACGCATCGATTGTGGCGCCACTGATGTTTGCCTACATCTTGGGCCAATGATACCTCAAGGTTGACTGGCGTTTTTTGTGCCCAATTTACAGCAAGTCTTCCAGAGTCGACCACTCGACGTCGTTTCGAGTATGAATCCGTTTGGCAAGCTGTGAAGCATCTGGACGTTGCTCCAACAAATGGTAAGCGACATTTGCGAGAGCAACGTCTTCACCTTCGAAACACAACACCAACTCGCCTGATGTCCCATTTACCTGGGCGGCTTTGATGCCGAACTGGTCTTCAACAATGGGACCCAAGATGGAAGTCGACGCGTGCAGCGGGGATCCGATCATCGTTCGAATGGCTCCACCACATTGCGAAACGGCTGGTCGTGCAAGGTTCAATTTTTCGTTGAGCCAGCGCTTTAGCTGTTCGACGTTAATATTGTTTTCGGCGATGATCTTGTCCAGCGAGATCTTTTTGAAAGCGTTTGACAATACCCGTTGCGTCGCATCGTGAATTGCCCGTGGCAAGTGGTTCTGCCAGGAAGCTGTCTCGTTCAGGACGCCCGAGTACCCTCCTCGTTGAGAAATCATCGCGTGATAGACTTGCATCTCGGCCCGATCGATCAGTTCACCCAAGCCCTCCAAAACGTTGTTTAACATCAAACCTTCCATGTTCACGTCGCCCGTTTTGACCGCGGCATTGAAGTTATCATCGTTGAAGTTTTGCTTAACGAGATCGAGCTGATTGCAGAACTTCTGTACGATAGTTTTGGTCGAAGAAAGGCTACTGCTGATTGCTCTACAATACGCTTTTGAATATCGTAGAATGAACTCCTGGATGCGGAATTGAAAATACGAGTCAACACAATTCTGGATGACTTCCGGTTTCTCTGCTTTTCCGCCGCTTTTTTCACCAGTCATTTCTTTCAGGAGACTGAACAACTGCTCCAGTTGTTGTTCACAACTGTTCGTCTGCTCGTCGAATTTGGCTTTGAGCTTGGCAAGGTTGCTTTCACAGGCACCGATCATGCGAAGCTGCGCTGCAAGATCGAGCCTTTCTGACTCCATCAACGCAAAGATCTTTTTGGAAAAGTGCTCACCGATAACCAGAGCGTACTCGCTCACATAACGATCAAACTCATGACAAATAAGCGGGTCTTTGTGACCCGAATCCTTGCGAAGGCTGGGACAACCAAGTTCTTGATCAAGATAATTCCTGATTTCCTCGGCTCGGTTGGCTGACTCACTGACGTATAGCTGGTTGACCGTTCCCGTGATTTCGTTCAACTTTTCGTCGCCCAGCATCTCCTGAAGTTGATTGGAGTAGTTGTTTGAAACGCCGTCAAAATGAAGTTCGTTCTCATCGAACCATGATTTTGTCAGCTTCAGCTCTTCCTCCCATGGAGTGACGTCGCTACCGTTCCATTTCTGGATTAACTCGCGCGCTATCAACGACCCAATCTCCTGAATCGACTGATTGCTTGGACCACAGGTATTTAGACCAAACGTTCGTAGCGAGAAATGTTCAGAATCCTCGACTAATTTTCGGCATTCGTTGAAGAACACCGAGCATTTCGAAAAGCTGTTCAAATAGACATACTCGGCTAGTTTGTCCAACTCTTGTTCATAAGCGGTTTGCCGCAAGTCCAAACCGAGGTCCAAATAGTAGACGTAGTCCAGCGGCGGATGATCCTGAAATTCAGGTAGTCCAAGTGAGACGTCGCCTGGGAAACCATAATCGTTGTAATGTCGTAGCTCGGTCAAGAACGTAAACGCATTTGCGCTCGACAACCCGGCCTCCCTTGATCGCTGGTTCGTCGAATGCAAGAGAATCCCAGTTACACAATCTATTGGCAGACCGCATTCGCCGAGAAGCGTTTTGACCGTGTAGGCCAGGTCAAGCGTCATCCCGCTGCCGATTCCACCACTAATGGAACTGATGATGAACACTCTCGGCTTGACATTTTCGGCCGGGCTAATTCCCAGATTCTCGGAAGTTGTTGCGACGTTTTCGGCTTGCGTGATGTCTTTCAAGGCTCGCTGAATCGAATCACAGATTTTCTCGAAATGATCGGCAAAAACCAGCCGACCCAGAGGCCGCAAGCCTTCTGTTTGCAGGGATCGTGGTACATTGTAAATCCACCGTCGAGACAACCAGCCGAAATGAGAACTTGTTTTTTCCCGATAGAACTCCGGTTTATGAAGCGGAACTTCCACGATTTCATCATGCGCCAACGCGCTGCTACCTTGTGCCATCGACAGCTTGGTGATGTCGTTTCGATCTGAATCAATGCAGATCAATTTGATGGACGGAACGTCTTTCATTCCACCATGCCGGATCGCAAGGCGTTGTTTGAGTTTTTGGGCTGCTCGATTTGCGGAATTGCCCACAGACAGAATCAAAGTCGGCTGAAACTCAGCTTTTTCGACATCGCAGTCCGGTGGATCCAGCGCCTCTATCTGAATCGACTGAAACGGCAGCTCGCTTTCGGAAAGAACAGCGGTCACGTCACGTTGAGTTCCATTAACCCCGTTCGTGTTGGTTGTATCTGCCTTTGAACGATTTTGAGATGTTCGCCGAATCGCCCGTTTTTTGTTGAGTTTGCGATTCAACAATTCGTCGACCATCGCCCGGCAGTTTGGATAGCGAACCTTGGGATCTTTTGACAATGCTTTGGCAATGATCGGCTGATCGCTTTTGGGCAAGGGACGCAGATTTGGGCGACCATGCATGTGTTGGGCAGCCAGTTGTGCGGGCGTTGTACCGGGAAACGGTCTGATTGTTGTCAGCATTTCCTGGTAAACAATCGCCAATGAATACTGGTCGCTAGCTCGACTTGGCGAACCGTCAAACAACTCGGGGGCAGCGTAGGCGGGTGTCATGCCCGTCATCAGAGACTGGGACACGATTTGCAAGTCCTTGACCAGGCCGAAGTCCGCAACCTTGACGTGCCCACCAACCAACAACAGGTTTTCAGGTTTGACGTCCAGGTGCTGAAGTGAATGCGCCTCACTCAGATAGTCCAAACCTTCGGACGCGTCACGAATGTATTGAAGCAGTTCGTCGCGGGGAATTCCAGACGAGCCTTTCGCGGCATACTCTTCAAAAAGATCCGCCAGACTGTTGTCGGCGAGTTCACTGACGATAACAAGCTGACCCTCGAAAATCTCAATTCGCTCAAGCGAAAGCAAAAAAGGATGGCGGACTGTTTTAATGCGGTCCATCGCCTTTAATTCAGTCTGTGCCCGCTTTTCGTCATGATAACCGTACACGAGCTTGACCGCTTTAGACAATCCGCCTGGCGCTTCGGCTGACCAGACTTCACCATAACCGCCGGCGCCGATCCGCTCCTTGAGCGTATAACCTAATAGTGTTTTTTGTTCTTCAGCTGGCTTTGCAGACACCAGAAACTCCGAGTGATATCGATTGTCAAAGTACCTTTCGCGCAATTTGCGCAATCAAGGCTGGTAAAGCCTAGCTTTCGGTTAACGCCATGAATCCAAGAAATCAGGAAACCAGTTGCCCTTATATGAACCCCGTCCACCGTCGAAATCGGAACAACTGGATTGGGTCACAATATGAGTGGAAGAAAAAGGGCCACAACGTGCACCAATGAATTGACACATCGCAGTCGCGAACAAGTTTGATCCGATTAACCGATCATTGCTGAACGCGTTTCGCCTGACTGTTCGGGCTTTTATTCCCGCCATCTCCAAGGACCGCTGTGAAGTAGCTCTTGACGACGCGATCAAAATATTCGGGACGCATTTCCATGGGCAGATCGTTGTAGGTGCAGAAGTTGCGAATCTGAGACAATAGATCGCGTGGGTGACAACGGCGAAGTCGACGACCAGCTTCGATGAAGTGTTTCTTTAGCAAATAGTCGACAACTTCTGCATCAAACTCGCATTCAAACCGCTCACAGTAAATCTGAAACAGGAGCTGAAATTCCTTGGGGCTGGGATCGCTGATTTCAATCTTGTAGGGAATTCGCCGCAAAAAAGCGTCGTCGACGAGGTCACACGGTTCCAGATTCGTTGAAAAAATAATCAGTTGCTCAAAGGGAACCTGGATTTTCTTACCGGATGCCAGTGTAAGAAAATCGATTCGACTCTCCAAAGGCACGATCCAGCGATTAAGTAACTCTTGTGGCTCGATTCGTTGACGGCCAAAGTCATCGATCAGCAAACATCCACAGTTACTCTTCATTTGTAACGAGGCTTCGCTGACATTGCTATTTGGATCGTGCCGAATTTCCAGTGAGTCCATGGTCAGTTCGCCGCCGACGACGACCGTTGGGCGTTGAACTTTCACCCACCTGCGGTCATACGACGCGGCACTCAACAACGTGTCAGAATCGTCATTGCTTCGTTGATGGTAGGCTGCGTCAAAAAACTTGATGATCTGGCCGTCTTCAAAAATGGCATTGGGAATCCAGATTTCATGTCCAAAACATTGCGTGATTCGTTGAGCCAACGTTGACTTACCGTTGCCTGGCTCGCCATACAAAAAGAGTCCCGCACCCGAATTCACCGCCGGTCCAAGGCTTTCAAACAGGGACTCGTTGATCGAAATATCGCGAAACGCGTTTTTTAGCTGTGCTCGTTTCGGCGACTCGGCACGAATGGTCTGAGCTTCGGCGCTGAGAACGTAGTCCATGAGAGGAATCGGTGCAGCTCCGACGTAGGAACAAGCTCGTGTCGCGATGGCTGCCCGGTCTCGGCCTGTTTCGGTCAAAGTGTAATTGTAATCATTCAAAGGAGCCGCGCCTTGATGAACAATGACCTGACGTGAGCGAAGGTTTTGGAACAAAGATTCCAAAACATTGAACGGCAAGCTAAGGTCATTCGCCAATTGACGGCCACTACATAAACCAACTACCGATAACCGCTTAATCAACAGCGACTCAATTAACGAAATTGGCAACCCGGTTTCGGCCAAGGTACCCGGCTCCGACGGACGAAACGACTCGTCCGCCATGATCGTGGCCAGCAAGCCGCTTCCCAGTGGATGTTGAGTTGAGGTGGTCATGCGATTCCAGGTTTATCAATCGTGATGCGGACGTGAGCAAACACGAGTATTTAATGACATGGTTTTTTCCAGTTTGCAGTGCGCATCACGGAGCACATCGCGCAATAGTCTAGGTCACGGTTTAGATCATGCTGGACGTTCAGCAGCCAAAAAAAGGCGGCCAGAATATTGGGAACAATCGGTACAAAACTAACTTCAGTCCGGAAAGACTCAGAGTTTCCGCCCGTTCCGGCGATTTACAAAATTCCCCTCTTCGGAATGGAATTTGGAAGCT
>CAMYNE010000029.1 GCA_947259675.1 uncultured Pirellulaceae bacterium | reverse complement strand
AACTGCAAGTCGAAATTGAAGACCGCCTGGAAAACCCGGACCGGGTCAAGAAAGAGCTGCGAGTTCGATTGGGCTTGCGCATCGAAGTCGTCTGCGTACCCATTGGTACGTTGCCCCGATTCGAAGTCAAAGGGAAGAGGTTTGTAGACAACCGATGAGTACGATCAACGAACGCGGCTACACTTTGGAATCCGCTCAAAAATATCGGCAGCAGTTTCCCGGATTGACCCGAATGGAGAATGGCCAGCAAGTGGCTTTTTTTGACGGGCCGGCCGGGACCCAGGTTCCGCAGCGAGTTGCCGACGCCATGAGCCAGTACCTGTTGCATTCGAACGCGAATCACGCTGGACTGTTTGCTACCAGCGTTGAAACCGATCGCATGCTACACGAGGCGCATCAGGCGTTTGCCGATTTTGTTGGCGCTGCGAACGGCGACGAGATCATTTTTGGCCAGAACATGACATCGCTGACGTTTGCGTTATCAAGGGCCTTGGCTCGGACGTGGAAACCAGGCGATGAAATTATAGTGACAGCATTGGATCACGACGCCAATGTTTCTCCCTGGGTTTTGGCCGCTCGCGATGCTCAAATCAAAGTCCAGCGGGTCGAATTCTCCGAATCGGACTTCACACTCGATCTTGAAGACCTTGCCAGCAAACTCGGTGAAAGGACGAGGTTGGTTGCCGTTGGCTGTGCATCGAACGCAACGGGCGGGATTAATCCGGTCAAGAGAATTGCCGAGATGGCTCACAAAGTTGGTGCGGTGGTTTATCTGGATGCCGTTCATTATGGCCCTCACGGCCTGATTGACGTTGCCGATTGGAATTGCGATTTCCTGGCTTGTTCGGCTTACAAGTTTTTCGGCCCGCACATCGGGATCCTGTGGGGCCGGCAGGAGCATCTTGAGTCTTTGGAAGCGTATCAGGTTCGACCGGCGGGCGATCAGATCCCTGGCAAGTGGATGACGGGTACGCAATCGTTCGAGTCGATCGCGGGAGGTTTGGCGAGCGTCGATTATCTGGCTGACCTGGGGCGCGACTTGGCTGACGGTGCGACATTGAATCGAAGAGACGCACTTGCAGCCGCCTTTTCCGGGATCAGCAGCTACGAGCAGGAACTGTCGCGTCATTTGATTTTGGGTTTACGTGAGATTGATGGAATCAAGATCTGGGGAATCGATGATCCTGAAAGACTGGACGAACGTTTTCCAACTTTTTCGATCACTCATTCCAAAGTCAAAACGCCTCGCCTTGCTGAAGAGCTTTCCCAGCGCGGTTTCTACGTTTGGCATGGAAACTACTACGCGTTGGAGTTTACCGAACACCTTGGTCTCGAACCGGAAGGCATGGTTCGCATCGGACTGGTTCATTACAACACCATCGCAGAAATTGATCGGCTGATGATGGCGATCAAATCAATAGTTGCGGACGTTTGAACGGAGCCAACGTGAGTGAACTGGTCCCTATTCGTCTTGAAAAAACGGAATCGCGCGAACTCTTGATCGAATGGAATGACGGTTATGCGCAATCGATTCCGTTTCGAATTCTGCGAGACGGTTGCCAGTGCGCAACTTGCATGGACCAACGAATGAAGAAACAAACGGAAGAAAACAAAGGTGTTTTGCCTGTGTTATCCGCCGCCGAAGCCAGGCCATTGGACATTGAAAAGATGTTTCCAGTCGGAAATTATGCTTACAACATACAATTCAGCGATGGTCACAGCACCGGCATATTTACGTTTGAGTTGCTGCGGTCGTTGTCAGAATGATTGGTGGTGACCGCAATTGCATGTGGGCTGGGCACTCTGTGCCCAGCATTCGGCGTCACGGAGTGCCGCCGCCACACGATCCGTCTTGCTTAGTCACGGCCACAATTTCTGACTTTGAGCTTGTCCGAAGTGCGTCCAAACTGAGTTGGCTTTTTTTCAGGGCCTGGGCGAGCAGGAACTCGCAGACTTCGTCATTGACATTTGCGATCTGCAAGTTCATCAACAATGAGATGGCTTCCGTCGTGTTGCCGGTTTCGTATTTTTGCAAGGCGCTTGCGTAAGTCTCCCAGTTAGAATCGAACGACTCCTGAAAACTGGCGATTTGGAACACGTCTGTCGGCTCATGAAATCCAGAGAGAAATGTCGTACAGATTCGTCGAAAATTGAATTTGCCCTTAACTTGTGTCGCGGTTGTTCCGGAAATCAAAACTGGTACGCCAATTCGCTTGGTCGCGTTTTCCAGTCGGCTAGCGACGTTGACCGTGCGACCTTGTGGGCCGTATTTCAATCGTGATGAGCTTCCCGAGTTTCCGACCTGAGCCATGCCGGTATTGACGCCAATGCCAACCTTCAGCGGGTGACCAATAACGCCCAGCCAATTCTTGTCCAACTCAGGCATGCAATTGGCAATCTCCATTGCTGCTTGACAAGCAAGTATTGCGTGATCGCGTTGTTCAAGCGGGGCATTCCAAAATGCAGATACACCATCGCCATAAAAATCAATAATGACCCCATCATGTCGACCGATAATCTCGCAGAAGCGATCCATCATTTCCGTCAACAGTCGATAGGTCTGGGACGCACCGATTTTCTCTGAAATTGAGGTGAATCCTCTCAGATCGGCGAATAGAACGGTGACTTCTCGATGCTGGGCTTTCAGGATATCGGGGTTTGATTCCAACTCCCGGGCGACGGCAGGCGAAAAAGCCTGTTCCAACAAAACCCGTCGTCGCGCGGCTTCTGCTTCACCCTGCATTCTCAACATGGCCGATCCTACGGAGTCGGCAACCAGCTGCGAATATTGTGCTTCGAGCAATCGAATGCCGCGGCGGCTATTGTGCTGGTGGTGCCCGCGAAATCCGTAGAGCACCGCAAGAACCTTGTTTTCACTGTCAGTCACCGGGCATGTGACGCACCAATGCGATTCGCTTGTACCCTTGTCACTGACGACGTTCGAAGAGTGAAAGTGCGATTGGCCGAGCTCTGCGACTTTGGCGACGACATATTCGTTGAAGGCGAATCCGAGTTCCGGATTTGGGATCTGGCTGGCAGCGATATGCCATTTTTGCTTGACCGGCAACAATACCATCGCCCCGTCAAGTCCGCCCGGTTCCACCAGTGCAGCAGCAGCCGCCTGGAAAAATTCCTGACTTCCGGCAACCAGTCGTTGTAAATGACTTAACGATTCGAACCACGCCGCCAAAGTCTTTGGTGCGGGCGACTTGTGGTTGTCGTCGCTCGATCCAAAAACAGATGTCAATTCAACCAAGGAAGAGTCGCCGGTTTGATGATGGCGGAAAATCTCAAGCTGATCTTCGTCAGCTTTCAAGCGGAGCGGCATCTTCGTGTCAACGGTCGCGTTTCGTTCGAGTGCAAAACAAATACCTGGAGAGCCAGATTGCAACTTGATCGAGTTGCAACCCAGGTTAGTCAAGGTAACAGAATCCGATTCATCCTCGCGCCAGCTAATTTGCAAGATGGTTGGAGTTTGTTTTCCGATGCTGAGTTGCGCGACAAAACCGGGCTCGTCGCCAACCAATGTCGGCTGAGTTTGAAGTGGCACCTGAAAGTGGTGCTGTGAGTTGAATAGGGCAAAACCAGGCACAATGCAGTCCTGAGAGCAGTTTTTGACAACTCTACGTTTGAATTTGAGTGTGAAATGCAAAACTCTCAAGGAATGAATATGTCAGCGACGATGTCCAGCAATGGCGGTTCCCTGCGCTAATGGTGTTTAACGATTACAGGGGCTGAAACGTCCAGACTGATGTTGACGATTGCTAAAGCTCTTTCCGTTTGCCGATGGCTTCGTCGACGAGCAAATCGACCCTCGGCTCCAAATAGAGTTTGGTGAATATGACTGAGTCCATTCTGCCTTTACTGGGCGTTGCCTTGTGTGCCACAGCGTTATTACAACTCCTGTTGTGGTCTGGTCAGTCATTTACACAATGGTCGCACACCAAAAAACAGTTTGAGATTTCCCGAGAAGCACTTCGAAAACAGATTGAGGCGGTCACGGTAGACCGCACCGAAGCGATTGACGAGTTCGGGAAATGGAACGGATATCGGGAATTCGTAGTCGACGAACTGGTTCGCGAAACGAAACTAAGTGCGACGGTTTACCTGAAACCCGGTGATCGAAAATCGATCGTCAGTTTTCGGCCAGGACAGCACATGACGTTCAAATTTGATATTCCGGGTCAGTCGAAACCGCTGGTGCGATGTTATTCGCTTTCCGCGGGACCAGGTGATGACCGTTATCGAATCACCGTCAAGACAATGAGGAAATCGAATCCTGAGGCCGCTCCGGGAAGAGTCAGCACATTTGTAAATCAATCGTTGATGGTGGGAGACCGTGTTCAGGTCAAAGCACCGACTGGCCACTTTTTTCTGGATGAAGGCTCAACGGCTCCTGCTGTCCTTCTGGCTGGAGGTATCGGAATTACGCCCATGGTCAGCATGATTGATCACATCGTTCGGACGAAATCGGAACGGAAGGTCATTCTGGTCTACGGAAGCCGTAACTCGGAAGACCACACATTCAAAAACTATTTGAAAGATGTATCAGAACGAATCCCCAATATTTTTGTCATTAATGTCTACTCAGAACCCTTGGCTCAGGACCAGGAAGGCGTTGATTTTCACGTGCCAGGGCTGATTACAATCGAACTGTTAAAGCAGCTTTTGCCCAACAATCATTGCCAGTTTTATTTATGTGGCCCGTCGCCGTTTATGGAAGCGATGAACACCAGCCTGATCGAATGGCAAGTTCCCGATTCAAGGATCTTTTCCGAAGCATTTGGGCCGGCTTCGGTGAAGCGAACGAAAACAACGTCTGACGACGATGCGGCGACGCCTTCGGCGCAAGTTCAGTTTACGTCAATGCAGGAAAGCATCTGCTGGGATCATCAATGCGAATCACTGTTGGAATTGGCCGAAGCAAATGGAATTGTTATCGACTCGGGTTGTCGAGCCGGGAGTTGTGGTACTTGCCAGACGCCTTTACTTCGTGGCCAAGTGAAATATCCGTCCGGGATGCAAGTCGATTGTGATCCGGGGCAATGTTTCACTTGTATTGCGCAGCCGGATGGCGACGTCGAATTGGACGTTTAGGGAATGGCCCTCCATGAACAAAACTGCAAACCGAACCGCTAACTGCGTCCTTCTTCTCCTGGGGCTGATTGGAAACGGAGTTTTCGTGCAACAAGGACTGGCTCAAACTCAATGCGATCCTTCCAAGGTTATGACTGTCGAAGCATGCGCAAAATGTCATGAGAATGAAGTCAAAGTCTGGAAATCGACGCCCCACTTTCGATCGTTTGATGAACTCAGTCGACGCCCAAAAGCAAAAGAGATTTGCAACAATCTGGGACTTCGCAGCCCCAAACGCAGCCAGGTTTGTATTGATTGTCATTATACGACGCAAGAGATCGGAGGCAGAGCCAAGCCCGTTTCCGGTATTTCATGCGAGTCGTGTCATGGAAGTGCGAAAGACTGGATCAATATCCACAACGATTATGGAGGCCCGACCGCGTCCAAAGAAAACGAATCCGACGATCATCGCCAACAACGTTTTGCCTTGTCAGTCGATAACGGAATGAAGAATACACGCAACCTTTATCTGATTGCTCGTAGCTGTTACGGCTGTCACACCGTGCCCAATGAAGAATTGGTCAATTTCGGTGGACACAACGCCGGCAGCATGGACTTTGAGCTGGTCGCCTGGTCACAGGGTCAGGTTCGGCACAATTTCCTGAGAACGGGCGGTCATGCGAACGGAGTTCCAGAAATCGAACGCTTGCGCGTAATGTATGTCGTCGGCTTGATCGCAGATCTTGAATTCTGTACGCGAGCAACCGCCAAAGCAACTTCCAAATCGGAATATGGAATCAATGTTGCGAACCGGTCTGCCCGCGCCTCGGTGAAACTATTTGACTTACAGCAGAAAATCAATGACCGAAATATTGAGCATGCGTTGCGAGCCTTCGCTGGCGCTGAACTGAAGATCAACAACACAGTTCAACTCGAACAGATCGCTGATGAAATCCAGGTCGCCGGACAACGGTTTGCTGAAACAGCCGACGGATCGAAGCTTGGGCGAGTCGATTCACATTTACCAAAGCCAAACGAATATAAGTAACGTAACCAAACAGCCCGGCCAAAAATTGGGCAACATGAATTGCGGCTACAAGGACCGTAGTCGACGACCGAGGTAGGGAGACCAACGGTGAACGCTGCAAAGTCGATAATCAGACGGCCGAATCGTTGGGATGAACCCTTTGATGCCAATCTCACCGATGACATCGTCGATCAACTTCTGTCGATTCCGCCGTTTAACCAGATGGACTCGGACGCCTTTGGTCGGTCCGTTCCGCTGCGTGGTATCCTCAAAAACGATTGCCGCATACTCGATCTCGACACGGGTGATATCATCGTTCGTGAAGGCGATTACGGAAGCAGTGCGTTTTTGATTTTGTCTGGATCGGCCGTTGTTTCGCTCAAAAGTCTTCCCGACAACATTCTTGGACGCCAAACCACGAGGAAAATGGGATGGGTTCAAGCAATTTCCCAGTTGTGGAAAAACTCCCAACACCCCGAATCGCGAGACTATTCCAAAAAACTGGACGAAATCGCGGCGTTAGGTTCACGTGAGCACGAGACGGGAACAAGAGTCTTCTTGCACGACATCCCCAGAGTCATCTCCGATGATCAAGCGGTCGTTCTGCGTCCTGGCGAGATTTTTGGAGAGATTTCGGCGCTAACCCGGACTCCTCGCTCTGCCACGGTTGTTGCAGGTTCAAAGTCACGATTGCTCGAAATACGCTGGCAGGGTTTTCGCGAACTGTTGAAGCAACACATGTCGATGCGCCAACACGTGGACAAACTCTACCGCGAAAACAGTCTGAGAACTCACCTTCGTGAGATCAACTCGCTTAAAAGGTTGCCAAAAGAAGTCATCGAACAGATTGCCAACGAAACCGTTTTCGAGTCGTTCGGAGAATTTCAATGGAACCAGAATTTCAAGTCGATTTCCAGGAAAGACATCTCGGAACGGATTCTCTCCGAACCGCTTATCGCAGAGCAAGGCGACTACGTTAATGGGCTAATCCTGATCCGCAACGGATTTGCGCGACTTAGTCGAAAACATGGCGATGGCCACCAGACGATCGCTTACCTTGGAAAAGGGGATGTCTTTGGGTTACGCGAATTAGTGCACAATTGGCAACATGATGAGCAGACACCTTGGCTATTGAGCCTCCGCGCCGTCGGCTATGTCGATATCCTGCGGATTCCGACGGATGTCTGTGAAAGACTGGTTTTGTCAAACATTCCTGAATCCGTGATGCCACCGCCGCTGCCAGAGAATATCTCTCGAAGTGAAAAGACCAACCGGCGAAAGGGTCAACGAAAAGACACGGTAGACCGCGGCTTGATGGAATTCCTCGTGGAAAAACGTTTTATCAACGGCACGCAGACGATGATGATCGATCTCAATCGATGCACGAGATGTGACGATTGCGTGCGTGCTTGTGCCTCGACGCACA
Source organism: uncultured Pirellulaceae bacterium (assembly GCA_947259675.1). GTDB lineage: Bacteria > Planctomycetota > Planctomycetia > Pirellulales > Pirellulaceae > Mariniblastus. Next base: position 2,444 of record CAMYNE010000029.1, on the reverse strand, counting down.
ACAACAATCCAAGGTTCATTCGTCAAGGCGAAAAATACGATCACTGGATGATCGCTAACGCATGTATGCACTGTGTCGACCCGGTCTGCATGATCGGATGTCCAACGGGCGCAATCGGGCGCGACCAGGAAACCGGCAACGTAACCATCAATGATAAATCGTGCATCGGGTGCGCGACTTGTTCGAATAGTTGTCCGTACGACAACATCCGCATGGTTGAAGTAAATGACCGTTATGGAAGACCAATCACCGATCAAGCGAATGGTGACCCGATTGTCAAAGCGACGAAGTGTGATTTATGTACAGAACAGCTCGGCGGACCCGCGTGTCAGCGTGCCTGCCCACACGATGCGCTCGTGCGAATTGATTTGACGAACGATGAAGAGATTACGAGTTGGAGTAAACGTTAGAGAGAAGCGAGAAACTAGAACCGAGACGCGTGAAGTGAAGCGACGCTAAACCCGAAATGAACGATCAAACTAAGACAACTCGATTTACTTTTGCTGCACGACGGAAAAGAAATGCGTCGCTTCTACTGGTCGTTATTGTGCTGTTGGGGATAACGGTCTACGCTCAAAACCAAAGCTTGCAACACAGCAGCTTTGCCACGGGTTGCATTTTGTTCGGGTGCCTTGTTTTTCTGGCCCTGTTCAGCCTGAGAAAGAAGTTGACGTTTCTCCCGGCGGTCGGTTCCGCTTCGATGTGGATGCAACTTCATATCTACGTTGGGTTCAGCACTTTGGCGATCTTCGGCTTTCACATCGGTTGGAGAATTCCCAACGGGATTTTTGAAGGCATGCTGGCTATTCTTTACCTGACAGTTGCGTTGAGCGGCGTATACGGGCTGTACGTTACGCGCTTGATGCCCCGACGATTGACTGCGCTTAGGGAAGAAATCATCTACGAACGGATTCCCGCGCTGCGAGTCAAAATTGCTCGCCAGACGAGAGACCTCGTCCTGCAGGCTTGTGAATCGACTGACGTACTTGCCAAGTTATACGTGAACAGGTTGGCGGTGTTCTTTGAACAACCTCGTGGACTCGCATACCTGGTCAGTCCGTCGGGACGAAAGCGGAGACAACTGATTTCGGAGATTCAAGATCTTGATCGCTATCTTGCCGACGATCAACGACAGGTGAGCCAGCAGTTAAGACAAATGGTGCAAGAGAAAGATGATCTCGATTATCACAGGGCAATTCAAGGACGCCTTAAGCTTTGGTTGTTCGTACATATTGGCATGACTTACAGCCTGCTGATCGTTGCCGTGTTACACGGAATCATGTCGCAAGCATTCGCTGGAGGACTACGATGAGCGGTTCTTCGCCGGGTTTTCAAAAAAATCAGTACGAGCGTCCAACTCAGTGCTGGATAGAAACACCAGTCGAAAACGCGATCCTCGACTCGGAACCGGTGCTGGTCCGCCGTCGCAGCCTCCGAAGCAAGCGGAATACTTTCACCATTTCAGTTACGGTTTTTACAATTGGAACATTGCTGATTCTCTTTAATTCCCCGTTTCGCAACGAATTCGTGGTGCCTGGTTCACTTGTATCCAGTCATGCTCAGATTTTGGCAGGGCAGGGGGCTAACCGTTGTGCGGCCTGCCACGATGCAGCGGAACTTTCTTTTTCGAGTTGGGTCAAAGATGCCTTCACTGGTGGAAGTGTCGCTTCGAAATGCCAATCCGAACTTTGTATGAAGTGTCATGAAAAATCGATATCCAGAGAGTTTGCACTCAATCCGCATAACGTCGATCCTTCCGTCTTGCGCAAACGAACGAGTCAGTTCAAGCATGTTTCTTTTGATGCTCGCATGGCATTCAAAGCTCCTGTGAATGCAAACAACGAACTTGCCTGCAGCACATGCCACCGCGAACACCATGGCACTTCTGATTTGTCAGCGCTGACTGACCAGCAATGTCAAACCTGTCATGTGGAAAATTATCACAGTTTTGAGACCGACCATCCTGAGTTTACGACTTGGCCGGTTCTTCGACGCGCGCGAATTGCATTCGACCACTCTTCGCACAGCCTCAAACACTTTCCCGATAAAAAGAAGCAATTTGATTGCACCCAGTGCCACATTGATGACGGTCACAAAAATGTCAAATTATTGGCGTCGTACCAAAAATCTTGTTCGCAATGCCATCAAGAACAAATCGTCGAGAGTGGCAGGGACGGGTTGGCGATATTTGCACTTCCAATGCTTGATCTGGAAGCCATTCAAAATGTTGGGCAGGATATCGGTAGTTGGCCGGAAAACGCGACGGGCGATTTTGATGGAAAGTTGCCGCCCATCATGCGGTTATTGTTGACGGCCGACGAAAAAGTCGCCGAGCTGTTGGTTCAATCTGGGAGTGACTTTGACTTTGCCGACATTGATCCCACTGACTCGGAATCGGTACTCAACGCGTGCAAAGTTGTCTGGTCAATCAAATATCTGCTCCA
>CAMYNE010000028.1 GCA_947259675.1 uncultured Pirellulaceae bacterium | reverse complement strand
TTCATTCGTTTGGCAACCGGCCTTTCTGATGGGTTCTCGGCGAGTTGCCACCCCAAACCCTGAACTGACTCGGACAGGTTGAACTGGTGGCGATAGGTATAAGCCTTCAAGTTGTATTTGGAACGTAGTTCTTGCGCCAGGTTTCTGGCCTGCCGCTCACCATCTTCGTCGACGAAGGAAGCACACATAATGAGCCACGGCCCACAATCCTGTCGAAGCTCCAGACCTTCATCCGTATCGACCGGAGGCTTTGATTTTCGGAAGGGGAGATTGAATCTGCCTTTTTGAGCAAACGAATCGCTGGTCGAGAAAACCAACCCCAAAAATACAATACATAGCAAGGAAGCTTTAACTGTTTTCATCGAAAATAGACTCCTCGTCTCGGCAGAATCCAAAACTGCCACTACCTGATGTTGATTGAGGCGAGAAAAGTACCAGAACGCAATGAGTCATTCCAGATGTGTTTTTTGATTTCAAGACAGGAGCTATCGCCGCGGGTTGGGTGTTTTTAACGGGCGAATATCCACTATTGCGATCTAGGGGGTTGAATTTGACTTTGTTACGCATATCCTAGATTTAACGTTGATCCTCCCACCCTATGATTTTCTTCCCCTTTGGCGCTATCTGGCAGGAAGTGAAATGCAATACAGTTTTCGGTTGGCCGAATTATTGGGACACGTTCCTGATCCAAGAAAACGGCCCGGGACGATCAAGTCAATCGTCGAGTATACGGGGCTAGATCGTCATCAAGTCGCCGCCTTGCTCAAAAACGAGGTGAAATACATCCCGTTGAAAGCACTTTCTCGATTGTGTGACTACCTGATTGAACAAGGCCATGCGACGGCCGACCAGCTCCCGGGCGCATTGTTTGCCGTCGAACCGGAGAACTTCTGGGAACTTTTGGCCCGACGAAAACGGCTCGAAATGTGTATTGGCGTCCGCCGAGATGTTTCGGAAACCAACCCCGAGATCTCGTTCGTCGTTGCATCCGATTCGGTTCTGATGGGCGAGTTGCTCAACGGTGTGACCACGCTTGGCGGGACGGCCAAGCTTCGCAAGAGCGATAGCACGGCGGCCAGTTCGATGGCCGAAGCTGTTCCCCAACCGGAACATTTGAAACAATCGCTCGTCTGGAGTCCTGGGGAAGCGTCCAATGAAGAAGTTATCCGCCGAGCTGAGATGGTTTACAAAGAGTTCTCGGAATCAAAAGGGGACAAAGCAATCGTCGGCGTTGGTAGCACCAAGAGTAATCCAGTTGTCGAAATTGTACTTGCGAGAGCCTTCAACAGTACTCCGTTCGAATCACAGGAGAACGTCGACGATGCGACCGATCGATCCATCCCGTTCTTTCTCCGATATCGAGACCACGATCCACATCCGGCTTCCATTGTTGGCGGACTCAAACTAAGTAAAAACGACAAGGACCTGGGCCCGGGTATTTACATGGAATGTGCAGATGGCACATGGAAGTGTTTTGGAAATAACAGTCCGAAAGAAGAAGTCGCATTCGTTTTTTACGTGCACCGCGAATCCCAAGGACGACTGGAAATGGTTCTGGGTGGGTTTTCGGGAAGAGCAACACGACTGCTTGCGCGAGCCCTTGCAACTCGCGCGGAAGACTTTTGGCCGCCTGTTTACGAGACTCAAGGCATTCAGGTCGGCGGATTTATCGTTCAATTCTCATTACCTTCGACTAAAAAAGAAGTCGATATTTTGCGTACCGACTTGGTCGCAACAACGGAAGTCACGGCGATCCCAATGGAAGCGTTGGCTCGTCGGTTGGCGAAATAGTCGGTTGTTCAGACGCCCTTTAAACGATCACCGTTTTCAACCAGCCTCTGAGTTTTGCTTTACCGGCATTCTGAGTTTCGCCATTTGCTAGCCAATTGCTCCGCCTGAACCGCAAGCATTTTGAAATGGATCCCATGCATTCTGCGATCCGTGGCGGTTCTATCAATGAAGAGGGTATTCGGATCATTCGAATTAGGGCATCTAGTTTTGTTATTGGAATGCCAGCAGAGCAACAGTTCCGATTGTTGCGCAAATGCACTTTCGGTTTAAATTTGTCTTGTTGTTCATGAAAACGACCTGTTGAAATCCCCGAAGTTGAACCGATAGAACTCTTTATCAAATAGCTCACTGGCTGACGTCTAACCAACAAATGCGATCGTTGGCTCGCCATTGGACAGCAAACAAGCAACATGGGATGACAAGGGGGAATTGTGTCCGACGACATCAACGTACTGGCATTGGTTAAGGGAGAAGAACGATATCTTTTTCTGTTCAATGACGAAAACAAGGGGCAAGCATTGAGAACGCTTGGTCGGTATGCTTCGAATTCAGAACTTAGTTTTTCCTGGTACGACGCCGCGGTGCTCAGCCAAAAAGTTCGCAACATGAAAAAGCAGACTTCCCAGGTCGATCCGGTCAAAGATCGTTTCGAATACCCCCAGGTTGGCGATCTGCTTTCCGGTGAAGAACCCAACTTTTAATAAGCGTACCAGCCGGCACGATTGAATTCCGCTTACCGATGAACCAGGCTATTCAACGCTATCTGAAATACCTGAAGGTAGAGCGAAACTCGTCAGACCTGACGATCAAGTCGTATCGAGAAGACCTTGCGATCCTGTTCGAATATTTGAGCGAGTCGCTGGGAAGAGAGCCTCGCCCCTCCGAGATTACTCCCCTGGATCTGAGAACCTATGTGGCGGCCCTGCATGAAGCGGGTTATGCAAAGTCTTCGGTCGCTCGTCGCATGGCCTCACTGCGGAGTTTTTTCCGTTTCTGCCAACGAGATGGGCTCTGTGATCACAATCCTGCCAAGCCCCTTCGAAATCCTCGTCGTGAGCGTAAGCTGCCACATTTCTTGACGGGGGCAGAAATCGGCAAGTTGCTAAGCTCGCCTCCGAAAGACACTCCGATGGGACTCCGTGATCGGGCGATTTTTGAGACGCTTTACTCGGCTGGTCTGCGCGTGAGTGAACTGGTTGGGACCAACGTCGATGATATCGACTTTGAAGAAGGCCTCGTCACGGTTCGCGGAAAAGGCAAACGCGAACGACTGGCTCCGCTTGGAAAATACGCTGTGCGAGCTTTGCAACGTTGGCTGCGGAAGCGAAAACTGGCGAATGGCGAACCTACCGGGATTGGATCACCTGTATTCGTTAACAAATTCGGTAAACGGTTGACGACGCGAAGTGTCGGAAGAATGCTTGAGAAATATCTTAAACTTACCGGCTTGGACACGCGAACTTCGCCACACACTTTGCGACACAGTTTCGCCACTCATCTTTTGGACCGAGGCGCCGACATTCGCAGCGTTCAAGAACTGCTCGGACACAAGAGTCTGGTAACCACACAAATCTACACACACGTCAGCACCGCAGGATTACGCAAAGCCTACGATCTGGCACATCCTCGGGCAAAGAGAAACCAGTGAAGATCAACCGCCTACTGACCATCTGCTGGTGTCGGTTGTTCTTTGCCTTGGATCCGGTCGTCGATGATTGTCGCCAAGTCAGGCTGACCGGACAAAAATGCGCGTCGAAAATCCATGTGCGTCATGATGATTTTTCCGTCGGGTCCGATCAGCCAATGTGAGGGAATAGCGCGGACACCGAAGTCTTCGAGCATGCGGTGGTGCCAACCGTCAGTAAACCCGTGGCGTCCCCTCAATTTGTGACGACGAATGTGAGAGATCGCCGTATCACGTTTCGTGTCAATGCTTACCGAAAGAACTTCTAACGGCTGCTTGCTTTCGAGTGCTTCAAGCATCTTCTGGACTTCGGCTTGAAACTCAACGCTCGGCGGACTCTCGGTTGACCAAAAGTTCAGAAACAGATATTTGCCAGAAAAATGGTCCGTGACCAATTGGCCAGAATTGTCGTGCGTCTTCAGCTGAAACACAGGAGCAGTTTGGCCTACTTCGAGTAACGGCGTGACCATGATCATAATTGGATCGAGTACCAACTCATCGACATCCTTGAGTATTTCGATTTGCCCGAAGACTTCGAAAGCGAATTTTCGATTATTCAACTCCTTGTCGACTCGTCCTCTCAACCCATAGCGACCGTGCGGCACATCATACACAGCGAATCTGCCGTCGTTTTCGACCTTGACATCAAAAACACTTGCGCCATCCCGAATTTTTTGGTTATTGGCGATCAGCTTCTTGCCTTGATCTGACTCGCGAAACCCGCTCATCCAGGCTTCGCGTTGCTTGATATCCATTTTGTCCCAATTAGCGGGAAGCGGAGGCTTGTTCAATTCGACCTGCTGCATAAGCCGAAGTTCAAGATCGACAAAGCGAATATCGAAATCACTACGGTCCGATTGAACAATTTTGCCTTTGACGGTTGCGCCTTCCCGTGAAAAGCCAACCGCGGGCACAAGCCATAAAACCGTGAGACCGGTCAACAAAAGACAGATTTTTTTTCGGTGCATTTTAGTCGTTGAAAATAGGGGCTCAGAAACCTCGTTTAGTTACGAATCATCAGACAGGCAACCCATAAAGATAGCATGCTGGTTGACCATTCACGACTGTAAATCGTAGACTTTCCCGCTGAGCTTATATTGCACCAATCGCGACATGGCGTTTCGTGGAGCAGTTTTTTAGCTGCTGAATCGCGGCTTACAATTCTGCCCGGGATTGCCATGATGGCAATCGCTAAGAAATTCTGTTTCGGTTGGAGCTAACTGCTGGCGTGTTTTCGAGGCTACAAAGACGTAGCTTGAAGACTTACGCAACGTGTTTCCTTTGGTGATGCGGGATCCGGGTAAGCGAGAGAATGATGAGATCCGCTCACTTACAGTTCGGAATATGATTCAAATTTAGAAAATGAAATCGACTACATTACAGCCCGCAGGCTGCGGGCTTGCCAACTGAAAGTAAGAACCAGGAGTGAGGCGTGCCAGGACAGTGCGTAATTGGACTACAGTGGGGAGACGAAGCTAAAGGCAAACTCGTCGATCTTCTCACCGAGGGTCAGGATCTCGTCGTTCGTTATCAAGGTGGTGCGAACGCAGGCCACACCGTTGTGATTGGTGATGCGGTCTATAAACTTCATCATGTCCCCAGCGGAATCATCAATGCTGGCGTTCTCAACTTGATCGCTCCAGGGGTCGTGATTAATCCCCCGACCATCCTGAAAGAAATCGAAATGCTTGCGGAGCGAGGAATCGACGTCACGGACAGAATGAGGATCAGCCAACGTGCTCATGTCGTGATGCCCTGGCACGTATTGGAAGATCAGATTTGGAACGAGATTCTTCAAGGTGATGAAAACATCGGCACGACGCTCCGAGGAATCGGACCCTGCTACCGGGACAAAGTCGGGCGCAGCTTTGCGATTCGGATGGGCGATCTCGGCCAGCCCAATTTCGCCGATCGAGTGCGTCAGATCACGCAATTCAAAATTGCTTCGCTCGCAGGGGTCAGCTCAGATCCTGTGGAATTGGATGCTGAAAAAATAATTGCTGAATACAGCGACTATGCCCGGCGTCTGTTACCATTGGTGGCGGACACGACGCGAATTCTGCTCGATGCGGTCGATGACAACAAAAAGATTTTGTTCGAAGGCGCCCAAGGCTCGTTACTTGATGTTGACCACGGGACTTATCCGTTTGTTACCAGCAGCAATAGTTCCGGCGTTGGGATCTCGGCCGGGTCTGGCGTCCCGGCAAGTTTTTTAACCAAGATAATCGGGGTCTGCAAAAGCTATTCGACGAGAGTAGGCGGCGGACCCTATCCCACTGAACTGGATAATGAAATCGGACAACACATCCGTGATATGGGAAACGAATATGGCACAACCACCGGTCGCCCCCGCCGTTGTGGTTGGTTTGACGCAGTCGCCGTTCGGTATACTCGACGTTTGGGTGGTGTCACTTCAATCGCACTTACGATGCTTGATGTCTTGAGCGAGCTCGAGCAAATCCAGGTCTGTACGGCCTACGAACTTGATGGCGAGCAAATCGACCATTTTCCGGCCAACCTGGAAGATCTGCGCCGAATCAAGCCTGTTTATGAATCGTACCCTGGCTGGAAACAGGATGTCGCGGGTGCGCGGACACTGGATGATTTGCCCGTCAATGCGATCGCGTACGCGCAGCATCTTGAGCGATTGGCAGGCTGCCCCATCGAATTCATTTCCGTGGGCCCCGACCGGGAACAGACGATCTTGCTGGATTCGACCCATTCGTTGTCTAATGCTCTTAACGCAAAAACCGCTTGAGTCCCTTCCGAAAAGAAACAGTCCATGACATCGCCGATTGGATCGAAAGCCGAATTGGAATTGGATGTTCCGAAGGAAAAACGACCGCGACATATTGCCGTGATTATGGATGGCAATGGTCGCTGGGCTCAACGTCAGTCGCTTCCACGCGTGGTCGGCCATCAACAGGGCGCAACGACAGTCCGCTCGATTACGGAAGAATGTGCGCGACTGCAAATCGAACAATTGACGTTGTATTGTCTATCCAGCGAAAACTGGAAGCGGCCACCAGACGAACTCGATTTTCTGTTGCATCTGCTGCAAAAATATTTGATTCAGGAGCGGGAAACACTTCTTGAGAATAACGTCGTTCTGAAAATCATTGGCCGGCGAGATCGTATTCCCGACGAAATCCAGGAGGAAATGGATCGAACGGTCAACATGACGGCACACAATTCCGGGCCCTGCCTGTGTCTCGCAATCAACTATGGCGGCCGAGCGGAGATTGTGGATGCCATGCGCCGGATTGGCGAGAAGATTCAGCGACAACAGCTTGCACCCGATGAGATCAACGAAGAACTGGTTTCCAATCATCTTTACACGGCGGGGATGTCGGATCCCGACCTGCTGATTCGAACAGCAGGGGAAATGCGAATCAGTAATTACCTGTTGTGGCAAATCAGTTATGCGGAAATGTGGGTTACGGAAAAATTGTGGCCGGAATTTTCGATCTTGGACTTCCACACCGCAATCCGTGAATACTCCAATCGCCGCAGAAGATTTGGTGGATTAGAAACTCAGGAGTAACAATTTGTTAGGACAGCGGTTATTCTCTGCCGCGATTATTATCTCGGCGATGCTGATTCTCGTCTGGCTGGATTACCAGTTGGGAACCGATGCTCGACTTGGTCGTCCCGGTCTGCTGTTGGCTGCGTTCGCACTGATACTTGCTTGCACGGCCAGTGTTGAACTGATCCGGATGTGGTCCACCGAAGCGCGACCGTTGAATACGACACTGGCTGCGATCGCGACAACCACGATGACCGGCGTGTGTTGTATCCCGCTTCTGTGGAGTGATTATCCGGCCGACTGTCCGATTGGAAAGTTCGGTTGGGCTGTTTCTGGAATCGTGATCGCGATCGTGATGGTGTTTTTTCATGAAATGTTCTGGTTCGACCGAAATCCGTCCGATGTCGAGAAGAAGCCGGGCATCGTCACGGATCGACTGGCTCGCTACGTGTTGTGTTTTGGCTACTTGTTCATGCTGTTTGGATTCCTGGCGGCTCACCGAACCGTTCACGACTCAAATGCAATAGGACTGTTGTCAATCATCATGCTCATGGCAACGGTCAAGATGTCGGATTCGTTCGCTTACTTTTTTGGAAAGACGTTCGGAAAGAACAAAATCGCGCCAACGTTAAGTCCAAAAAAGACTCTCGAAGGAGCGATTGGGTCCGTCTTCGGTGCCTGGTTAGCTTCGGCGATTGTTTTGTTTCTTGTCGCACCCTTCATTTTCGAGGTCGAGATCGAAAAACCCAATTGGTGGTTTCTGGTTTACGGGCTGTTAATCACGCTGGCGGGAATGGCTGGAGATTTGGCAGAGTCGCTTTTCAAGCGCGACGCTAATTGCAAGGACTCAAGTAAGTGGCTGCCTGGTTTGGGGGGAATTCTGGATGTCATGGACTCGCTCGTTTTTGCGACGCCAGTATCCTATTTCCTTTGGATATAACGCCCAAACGGTCGTTGGGATTAATCACCAATTCAAATTAAAAAAAGCATTTTTTTGGGTAGGACTAGTCTCGCCCCCCAATACCCAGATAATGGGTTTGCGATCCATGGGGGCAAATTCACCATCGCCCGCCCGCTGTCGATCAGCGGCCAGCGTGGTTGGGTTTTCCGGATTGTAATCACCATACGGTCATCTCCGGTGGCGCATTACCGATGCTTAACACAACCCTACGCCGATTTTACCGCTAACCTGACAAGTTGAACGAGGTTGTTAACAATTAGCTATAGTTTCCAAACGCAGATTATTTCGTGTTCCAGGTGCGGTGTACAAAAGCCATCGCCTAATTAATGACCGAAGCGACAATTTCCTCGGTAGAACCCAATTTGGTTCTGCCCTTGTTCGGAGCCAAGGACCAACATCTTCGGCGATTGCGAGACAAGTTCCAAGTAAACATAACGCATCGTGACGGGCAAATACGGGTTACCGGTGAAGACGATGCCTCGGTTGCCCAGGCTACTGATGCAATCGAAATGCTCACTGAAATTGTGCGTCGAAAAGGGAACCTGACTCCGGATCTTTTTGACCAGACGATTGCCCAGGTGACGGGCGAAGCTGCTCCATCGCCTTCGATCAAGTCAATCGACATTCTCGACATTGGACGTGAGATCCGACCACGCACTCCTGGCCAAGCGAAATACGTGGAAGCAATGCGCAACAACGATCTTGTCTTTGCGATCGGTCCCGCAGGTTCAGGCAAGACTTATCTTGCCGTGGCGATGGCCGTCGAAGCCCTGAAGCATCAAGAGGTCAGAAAGATCGTATTGGTTCGGCCCGCGGTCGAGGCGGGTGAAAGCCTCGGATACTTGCCAGGCAATCTGCAGGCGAAAATCAATCCGTATCTCCGCCCGCTTCTTGACGCCATCCATGAGATGGTTGGTTACGATCAAGTCCAACAGCTAGTGGAACGTGATGTCATTGAGGTTGCTCCGCTTGCATATATGCGAGGCCGCACGTTGAATGAGGCTTTTATTATTCTGGATGAAGCCCAGAATACGACAAATGCACAAATGAAAATGTTTTTGACTCGCATGGGCCATACGTCCAAAATAGTGGTCTCCGGCGACACGACCCAAGTCGATTTGCCTCCGCGGACCCAGAGCGGTCTGGCTGACGCATTGCGACGATTAAGAAATATTAATGGAGTCGCCGTGACAAAACTGACCGCAGCTGATATCGTTCGACACCGTTTGGTTCAGGATATCGTTGAGGCGTATGAGATTAATGGTCCGGCCCCACGGAAATCTTCACCAAATCAGAAGCGCGAAAGCGCAAACTAAATGCGGGACAATTCCGAGTAGCCCCTCCAATATCAAAGGAACAACCTCGATAACGCTGTCGTTTCGAGTATTCTGCGTTCATGTCCAATTCGACAACAATCCGCAATCGCTGGATGCTTCCGGCGCCGAAAGCACCGATCACCAAGGCTCGTGAGTTCTTTAATCGGACTGATGTTTGGATCCGTGTAGGATTATGTCTGTTGACGGCCACGATTCTCTGGATCATTACCTTCGGATGGGCGCCGCCGTTCTCTTATCGCGTTCGTCAGGCTCCGCTACGCAACCTTCATTCGCGTACGGTTTTTGAAGTCAATGATAACAAGAAGACAGAAGAGGCCGGCCGGGAGGCCCGCAGCAAAATCCTTTGCATTTACGAAAACGATCAACAACCGCTAGAACAACTCCGGTTAGCACTTTTAGACGATCTATTTGAGCTAAAACAGAAACCGTATACGGAGCTGGATTCGACAGCGTGGGAAAAATTTTTCCCAGAAGACCTCAAATCCGACGCCGAGATTGGCCCGAATGAGGAGACGTTTACCAAGTTTATCGAATCGCTCGCGACCGACGAAAAACTGGAAACGTTAAAAAAGACGGTAGCCAATGCGTTCCTGGAATTCGACAAACATGGGCTGCTCAAAGACCTCGAGCACGAATTTGGACAAGGGAGTATGCAGGAGGTTGAAGTTTATCCCAAAGGAAATCCTGAAGGCAGAAAAAGAAT
>CAMYNE010000027.1 GCA_947259675.1 uncultured Pirellulaceae bacterium | reverse complement strand
AACCAAATCGTCCGTGCAGGAATCCACACAAAACGAATCGGCTGCATTGGCAAATCGCAGCACGTTGTCACGACGAATTAGCCAGGCAAAACCCGAAAACGTGAGCCGCAAACTGGAACCAAGCGTCCGGTCCACTGCTCGGATTCGAAGAAACACACCGCGGATCCCTGACGTGCAACTCAGCAAAACAGTACCGGTTGAGGCTTCCAGACCGCAACAACAAAAACAGGTTGAAAACCAGCCTACCCAATCTGCAAACAGCATCACTCGACGCCCCAATACTCGAACCGTCGCAAGACCCAGCCAGCAAAATCAACCGACGACAAACTTAAGTTCCAAATCGCAAGTCGCGCGAGCCGCTCAACGTCGTCGTCAGCAGGCTTCACCGGGGATTTCAAGTCCCCAGTCGACTGTCACCGTAGCCAAGCGCTCGACCATCAACGCACCCTCTCCAACCAGCACCGTCGCAATCGAGGCTCCAAGCCGCACACCCGATTCAAGCCGGCAATCCCGGCAGTTGAACGCCAAAACTCTTTCCGTTTCAAAAGGCGAAAACGGAGTCGCGGGGACCGGGACTTCCAGAAACCTGGACCGCGATCTCGGTGGTACACCGTCTCCCGCGATTAGTGCGTCGGACTCCGCCAGCCGTCGAAGGACGGAAAGCCGACCGGCCCCGAACGAGATGCTGACATCGACGCAGAGATCGGATTCGCGAAGGTCGATTGCTCAAACTCGAACGCCAAGCTCCGCCTTCAAAGCCAATACAAATCTGACCGCGAAAATCTCCGGCTCGAAAACTCCTTCGAAACAGTCGTTGGAAGCATCCGCGGCAACCGTAGACTCATCGTCGGCTCAGCATCGGGGCGAAGTGGCGGCTCAAAAAGGAGAATCGGCCGTCGACCTCGGGCAAACCAAAGTCGTCGCCGACCAATCCGCTCGAAGAAGATCTGGCGGCGGACAACCCGAGGTGGCTCGTCTGAATCCGGAGTCGACTCGTCGCTCATCGTCGCAGTCGAATGAACGCATGCCAACGCTGGCCACAACCGCCGTCGCTCCAACTTCGGCGCCGAACAGTGCAGAATCGGCAGCCCAATCGACCGAAGATCCGCAGCCCAATGTTGAATCACTCGCCCATTCACGGGCCGGTGGAGACAACGCCGCAACCAGAGAAGAATCGACAGCATCCGAAACGGGAACGCCTCTCGATCAAGGTGATTCTCGCCTCTCAGAACAGCTCGCCGATTCACGTCAACGCGCGTCCAGGGATCAGCCTGTCGACGCCGGGCAAGCCGACGAAGATGACAATCAAGAAACGACTGGAAATACGCGTTCAAGATTGGCTCAAGCTCCAGTAGTTCGCGAAGCCACTGGACTGGGTGACGCACGAATTGACACTGGCGTCCGTGTGACGGAAAAAGATCTGACGGGCGAGGCGATCGCATCGACTGTAATTGAACGCGCCGCTGGCACGATCGCCGGATCGTTGACAAGCGGTGCGGCCCGTCAACTCTTGGGAGCAACTGCTGTTCTGCCAGTGACCGATGCGGGAACGACAGCCAAGTCAGCCAAACGCGCATCTCGCGAAACGAGTGCCGCGACCTCTGACGCGCTGGCGGACTCCAGTAGCTCGGCCAGATCTCGTGCCAGCGATCGCACGCCAAACGTCGCACCGACGGCCATCGAATCGCTGGCGACCCAACCTGGTGAAAGCCGATCCGAAGTCAGCATGGAAGCGACCGAAATCATAGTTGATCGGTCTGTTGAAGGCAGTAATCCAGGTACAGCCATGGATGTCGTTGCGCCCGAAGGGCCAGCCGGACTGGACGACTTGGTCTCTCGAGACCTCGGTTTACCGACTCGCCCTGCGTCCCGCGAAAGCCAGGAGATTGCCCTGGAATCAAATACCCGATTCCGCTCGGACCGGTTTGGCGCATCACCTGCGGTCAGTCCTGAGGCGACGATGGCGAAAGACGCGTTCCGATCGCGGCAACCTGCAAATGCAAGCAGCGGACGGCCCAGTAACGAACGGGCCATCAACCTCGGACTTGAGTTTCTGGCCAAGCACCAATCATCCGACGGTAGCTGGTCACTGACCGGTTTTGATCGTGGTAATTCGATGTATAACAATCAGCTGGACTGCGATTCGGCGGCGACCGGATTGGCTTTGCTGGCCTTCCAGGGAGCGGGTTATAATCATCAAGAGTTCAAATATGCGGGCCAGATGAAGCACGCAATTGATTGGCTGGTAGAGAACCAGACCGAGGATGGCGGGTTGTTTGTCGAAACAGGTACCAAATCCGACGACTCGTGCCGCCTTTACGCCCACGGCATCGCAGCGTTGGCTTTGACCGAAGCTTACGGCATGACTCAGGATCCCGCGCTACTTGAACCGGCACAACGCGCGCTCGATTTCATCGCCGACACGCAAGATCCGAAACGCGGCGGGTGGCGTTACTACACCAAACTGTCGGCGCGACAAACCGACACCTCGGTCACCGGCTGGATGATGATGGCTCTTCAAAGTGGCCGCTTGGCTGGACTTGAAGTCCAACAATCAACCTTTGATGGAATCAGCGATTGGTTAAAAATCGCGGCAGATCCTGAAAACCCTTCGCAATTCCGATACAACCCATATGCGACCAGTTCGGCGAAATTCAATCGTTCACAAGGCCGCGCCGCCACGCCCCCAATGACCGCCGTTGGGTTACTGATGCAAATTTACAATGGCTGGGATCGACAGGATCCGCGACTGATTAGCGGTGCACAATCTCTGGTTGATCGACAGTTACCAAGTGACGCCAACATTTTGCAGCGCGACACCTATTACTGGTACTACGCAACACAAGTTCTATTACACGTCGATGGACCGCTCTGGGAGACTTGGGAAAGTCATCTTCATCCGCTGCTTGTCCGTTCGCAGGTTCAAACAGGCGACATGTCCGGCAGTTGGAATCCGTATTCGCCAGTTCCAGATCGATGGGGCATTCACGCCGGTCGCCTGTACGTAACGGCCATGAACTTGCTCTCTTTGGAAGTTAAGAATCGCAAGCTTCCGCTGTATGATGACACGCTCAAGGGCGCTGAAACTGTCGAAGAAGTGGATGAAACCGAAGATCTCGAACTGTCTCGGCAACAACGAAGACGCGATCGGTAGGAGATTCCTGGTAGAGCTTTGCTTTCTATTTAGTAGGCCGGAACGAGCGCAGCGCTGTTCCGGCAATTCCAAGTTTTACCCCGATACTTTGCCGGAACTGCGCACGGCTTGTACCGGCCTACGCTCTTGTTCCGGTTAACAACACATAATGTCACGCTCTTACTGACGATTCTCAGAATTGGGTTATGATGTGAGTTCTAACAACCCTTCGAGAACAAACATGCAACACGCCAAACTCCTGCTGATCGGCGTATTTCTATCGGCGATCGCCATTGCCCCGAATTCTGCGTTGTCGGGCGACGACGATATCCACGATCCAGCAACAGCGACCAGCCAGTTCGATGTCCATCCGGAATTGGAAGTTGGACTTTTTGCCGCTGAGCCGTTGCTGGCCAACCCGACTAATATTGATGTCGATCATTTGGGCCGCGTCTGGGTTTGCGAAGTCATCAATTATCGACATCGGATCGCCAACGGGGACCTGAAAGAACGGGAAGAAGGCGATCGAGTCCTGATCCTTGAAGACACCGATGGAGATGCTAAAGCAGACAAAGAAACCGTTTTCTATCAGGGCCGCGATATAGATTCGGCTCACGGAATCTGTGTATTGGGTGATCGAGCGATCGTTTCGGCCGGCGACAGCGTTTTCTTCCTGATCGATTCTGACGGCGACTCAAAAGCGGACAAAAAAAAAGTCCTGTTTACCGGTATTGGGGGCGTGCAACATGACCACGGAATTCACGCATTCGTGTTCGGCCCCGACGGAAAACTCTATTTCAACTTTGGCAACGAAGGCAGACAAATACGCGACGCCGAAGGCCAGCCGATTATCGATCGCGCCGGCAACGAGGTGAACAACCGACGCCAACCTTACCAACAAGGCATGGTTTTTCGCTGTGATCTCGATGGTTCCAACTTTGAAACGCTGGCCTGGAATTTTCGCAATAACTGGGAAATCGCGGTCGACTCTTTTGGTTCACTCTGGCAGTCCGACAACGACGACGACGGAAATCGTGGTGTGCGGATCAATTACGTGATGCCTTTTGGAAATTACGGTTACGTGCAGGAACTCACGGGGGCAGGCTGGAGACAACCTCGCACGGGAATGCACGACGACATTCCGACTCGACATTGGCATCAAAACGATCCCGGCGTGGTGCCCAACTTGCTGCAAACCGGAGCCGGTTCGCCGACAGGGATTTGCGTGTATGAAGGCGACTCGCTTCCGACCGTCTTCAGAAATCAAATGATCCACTGTGATGCCGGTCCAAATATTGTTCGAGCATATCCGATCCAAAAATTGGGAGCCGGGTATTCAGCTGAAATCGTAAACCTGATCGATGGAGCAGCTAAGAACCAGTGGTTTCGACCATCGGACGTCTGCGTCGCACCGGATGGTTCCTTAATTGTCGCCGACTGGTACGACCCTGGCGTGGGCGGTCATCGGATGCGTGACGTTGAACGAGGCCGGTTGTTTCACATCACATCGAAAGGGAAGGGGGGGCAGTACGGTGTCCAACCTCCGGACTTTTCTTCCCCGGACCGTGCAGTTGAGGCGCTCAAGAGCCCGAATCTGGCAACGCGATTTCTGGCCTGGAAAGCGCTCCATAACTTTGGAGGCGGCTCGCTGGAATCGCTGTCTCGATTGTGGAAGGATTCGAATCCGAGGTTCCGGGCCAGAGCACTGTGGATGATTGGCAAGCTGAACATTGAAAAGGCGACTAAGCTGAAGTTCATTCGAGAAGCGTTGACCGATCCCAATCCCGATTTGCGGATCACTGGAATCCGACTTGCTCGGCAGCTTCAGTCCGAAATAGAAATCGATGATCTCAATGATGTTCTTCGGGTCGACGACCCAGCTCCCGAGTTTCGCCGCGAAATCTTGATCTCTTTACGCGAATGGCCAACGGAACAACTACCGGTCATTTGGTCCGACTTGGCGGATCAATATCCGGCCGGTGATCGCTGGTATCTCGAAGCGCTGGGGATCGCGGCCGACGGTCATTGGGATGAATGCCTTGAAGAGTGGCTGATGGAATCGGAAGCAACAACCAAAACCAAACTTGCCTGGCCCAAGTCGCTCGACATTCTTTGGCGGTCGCGCGGTTCGAAATCGGCTGAGCTGATTGCCGACATCATTGCAGGGCCTACAACCCCCGTCGCCGATTTGCCTCGATATTTTCGCGCCTTCGATTTCTTGGAACGAGAATCCACAACCCCGGTTTTGACTCAACTTGCGTTTGCTCCGAATAAATTCGCTGACGGCAAATCCAGATATGTTCTGACCGAATCCGTCCGACGCCTTGGACCGAATGATTTGACTGAAGAACACAAAACTAGACTGAATGAACTGATCGAAAACAGCCGCGGGACTCCTCAATTCGTAGAGTTCGTCAATCGTTTTGCCTCCGAAAAGCACTATGACGACTTACTGAACATTGCGGCAACGGACCCAAACAAACAGTTGGCTGCCGATGCGATGAGCGCTTTGATGGACAAACGACAAATGGGCCGAGTCCACAAGTTCCTGGTGCACACCGACGACGAAAAAGCCGAGCTTGTCATGGACGCGTTGGTTAATTCGGGCAAGCGTCCGGCGGCGGGTGTGTTGGCCGGTTTCGGAAAACGACTCGACCTCAACGCCAGCCCACGGCAAATGCTGGCGATCAAACGGTTGGGCCGGATTCACTCCGGTGCCCGAGATATGATTCGTTGGATCGACACCAAGAAAGAACTTGATCCGGCGATCATGCCGGCCATTGCCGCCGCATTGCATAGCGCTCCCTGGCCCGAGATCAGAAACCGCGCCAACGAACTCTTCCCCATCGCTCCGTCGAAAGAAAATCGCCCGTTGCCAGCCATTGTCGAACTGATCAAAAAGAAAGGCGACGCTGGCGCTGGCCAAAAGGTTTACGCAGGCGTTGGTACTTGTGCCAAATGCCACCAGATCAACGGACAAGGCACAAACGTGGGTCCTGATCTATCGGAAATTGGAGCGAAGTTAACTCGCGAGGCAATGTACGAATCGATTTTGTTTCCGTCAGCGGGAATCAGTCACAACTACGAGAACTGGATGGTGATGACTGAGCAAGGCCAGATGATTAACGGGCTGCTGCTGAGCGAAACCGATCATCAGATTCAAATCATCGATGCCAACGGAATCAAGCACACGCTCAACGTCGAAGAAATTGAAGAAAAGAAAAAGCAGAAACTTTCGTTGATGCCAGCCGACCTTCATCGCGAGCTTACAGACGTGAACTGGTGGATGTTGTCGAATATATGACCACTCTACGTGGTAAAACCCGCAAAGATTAACTGAAAAACCGGATTATTTTGTCAATTTTGCCATCCTGATCACAAACCGCGCCGCAAACTGGCAGTGTTAAGAATTCGTGTACGGATCTCGCCTTAATTGGAACGCCGTTAACGAAAAAACGGGGAAGCAAAATGTTACAAAACCAATCTGCCGGCGCGCGCAAATTCAGGGCTCACAACGTTGTCGCACGCGTTTTTTTGCTGAAACACAATGCGTCAGAGGACGTTTGTCCTTCGAATCTTGCCCAATCAACTTTGAAAGCCCGTGATACGATTTATTGCCCCGGCTGTCAGCAGAATCACAGCGTGTTCACCGACCAAGGGCGGCAATCTCGGTCGGTCCTTTGCGGCTGGATGTTCGATTTCTACACTTGTAAGTGCTGTGAAAAACCGTTTTCACAAGCGGGTCTCCCCCTCGTCCTGGCCGGTTCATTGCTGACCGGTGCGGGTGTCTTGATGATCGGTGCATTGATTCGTTCTCAGTTTTGAAGCAATTTCAAACAAGTCATCCTGAGAGAGCGCAGTGATCGAAGGATCTCGAACTTCCAATTCGCGTTACAGCCAAAGCATTCTGAATTCTCAAGCATCCGCTACGCGCACTAATAACTCGACATAATATCCGGGATCAATCGTTTCAAATATCCGCCGCCTCTTTTGAGGCCTTCGTCGACCGGCAATTTTTGAACCGTCTCCAGGATTGGGACCGCTTTGGCATCAAGTCGGTCAATCGCGTTGAGCGCATGAATCGCGAAATACGAATTCGACTCTTCGTGATTTGCAAACCGTTCGAGAACGGCTAGTCCTTGGGTGGCCTGGGCTGCGTCACCCCAAGTGATCAAAGCCTCGGCAGCTACAATCGCGACCGCTGGCGAAGAATCATCCAGCAACTCTGCCAACAACTCCGCCTGTTGCTCGACCGAACTTTTGCCTCGAATTCGCAATCCAAGTGTTGCCCAATAACGGACGGTAGGATTCGGCGATTCAGTCGCCGCAACCAGCGAATCCAGATTCTGCGAGTTGCTCGCTGCCAAATCGGCGATCTGAAAAATCTCGGCCAATGGGTATTCATCGGTACCTGCGATTTGGCGCGGTGAACCCTTCTTTGACAAATTAAACAACTCGCCTTCGTGCAAAAACCCGATATCAACCGAGGTCTCGACGCGGGTCTTGTGTGCGTCGCGAAAGCGCGCGAGCACGTTTGCGAACTCTTCCTGATCCACAAGATTGACAGTTTCCTCTGGATCAGCTTTCAGATCATAAAGTTCTTCTGGAGGATGAGGAATCCAAAAATGCGACTGAATTTCACTTAACCTGCCCTCCACAAAAAGCTTGTTCCAAATCGCGGTCGTCGGTGTTTGCTGTTGATAATGTACGAATTGCCCGGCAGGCAGATGTGGCATGTAGTTCCTAACGTAAACGAACCGATCATCGCGAATCGAACGACTCAGGTCGGGCCGTTCATCCATTCGGTCGCGGTAGCCAAACAAATATTTCGGCGGCTCTGCCCGGTACTTCCCCATAAATGCATCGCCTTCCATAAAGTCAGGCGGTTGCAGCCCCGCAAGACTCAACATCGTCGGGGCAAGATCAATAAAGCCAACCGGCCGCGATGAGTGACCTCCAGGTTGATAGTCGTCGGGCGCAGACTTTCCAAGTTGTTCCGGGACATGAACCACGAATGGAATCCGCATCCCGGAATCGCCCGCAAATCGTTTGTGACGAGGCATTCCCGATCCGTGGTCGCCGAAGAAAATGACGATGGTGTTGTCGGCCAAACCGGTTTCTTTCAGCTCTTGCAGTTTCTTCGCGACCCAAGAATCTAGAGATTGAAGGTTGTCGTAATACTGAGCCCAATCCTGCCTGACTTCTGGTGTGTCTGGCCAATAACTGGGGAGTTGGACCGTCGCAGGATCAATAACCTGGGTGTGGGGGCGAACTCTGATCTTGCTTTCGTGCGTCCCGGTATAATTGAAGACCGCAAAAAACGGCTGACCCGCGGCTCGATGTTTATAATGCGCTTTGCGAGACGATTCGTCCCAGACTTTTCCTCGCTTGATAACGTTGTAGTCCTCCTTTGAGTTGTTCGTACAGTAATAACCCGCTTCACGCAAATACTCGGGGAACATTTTCACGCCGTCCGGTAGCGGTACGCGAGAACGCATGTTGCCAGCCCCCAAAGTTCCGGCATACATACCTGTTATGATGGTCGTTCGGGCTGGCGCGCACACCGGGTAATTGGACCAGGCGATGTCATAGACCAACCCAGTTTGGGCCAATCCATCAATTGTGGGGGTCGTTGCCGTTGTGTCGCCGTAACAAGCAAGCTGAGGCCCGATGTCCTCGGCCGAAAGCCACAGGATGTTGGGCCGCACGATGTCTTCAGCAATGCCGTAGGAATGGAAAACCTGAAAGACAAGAAAAATGCTTCCTAACAGCAATTGTCGTCGCTCAAATAAGGATGGATAAATAGTCATTCAAATCTCGGTCCGGCAAACGGAATTTTCCAAAACGAGATTACCATGAACTGGCCAATTTTCCTAAGCTCAAACTGCGAATTGGAGAAAGTCATGAAAACAGCCCAGCCAACATTTGTCGCAATCGTTTTCCCGGCCCTCTTGTTTTGCCTATCCGGATGTTCGCACACGGAATACGAACTTGAATTGACTCCGGCCGGGGCAGAGCTTGAACGTCAATTAACTTATTGGGAACAGGGCCAAACAACCGGTGAAAATGAAAAGCCCAGTGAAAGTGCTGAGCGGGTCCTCACGAACGAAGATAAACACATTGCCCAGGCTTATAACTCAACAGCAAACGTTCGCGACGGTCGTTTCAAATATGCGGCAACGTTTACGGAGCGCATGCCGGACGACCTTGGCGGACACGGGAGCTACAGACGATGGAGTACGCCGCTCGGTACCGCTGCCGTCTACATGGAAAGAATTCGCGGCTCCGATGATTTGGCGACGCTATTGGATAAACGAAGAGTCGCCGTCAACGATCTTACTGACTTCATCATCGAATGGTTTGAAGCCGAACTTGGCCGCACGCAGGGATTCGATAACCTCCGTTCCTTTCTTGACAAACAATTTCGCAATGACCTGCAAAACTTGAGCATCTACTTATGGCAAATGGGCCTTGAAGCCGAATCGGAGCAGTTTGAGTTTGCATTTCGAATCGGCCAGTACCTTATGGAAAGGCAATACGTAAGTCTGGATGAGCTGCCAGAATTGACTCGTGGACTTGTCACGTCAAACAATGATGATTCCAGGAAGCTATTTACGCATATTCAAAAACTGCTGATTACCAGACTAGGCAACGAAGATCTCGATACTAAAAATGCAACCAGATTTCTCAGCGATTCAAAACAAATGGAAAATTCTCTGAATCGTCACGCAACCACTTCAAGACTTTACAGGCAACTGTTGAAAAAATGGACTGCGGAACAACAGAACTTGCCTCTCGATGAGACGGAGAGTGATGAACCTGAAGCATCTGAAGTCATTGGAAGTCTGGTTTTTGAAGCCTTTTACCCACACGAATTTCTTTTCGGGTATGACCATCTAACCGCAAAAATAAACTTGCCTTGCAAAC
>CAMYNE010000026.1 GCA_947259675.1 uncultured Pirellulaceae bacterium | reverse complement strand
TCTCGATATCGAATACCAGGTAGCGAACGTTTTTTGTAGACATAGAATAGTCTTTTGAAATTTGTAACCCTTAACTTTATCGCAGCCAACCCGATTTGACCATGAACAAGCAAAGACTTCTCGAACGTTTCCTCCAGTATGTCCAAATTGACACGACCGCGGTCGAAGACGCAGGCAAATACCCTAGCAGTGACGGCCAACTGGAGATGGGGAAACTGCTTGTCCAGCAACTTGAGGAAATGGGTGCCGCCGATGTTTCCCAGGATGAATTTGGAATTGTGATGGCGACCGTCCCGGGAACGGTGAACGGAGCACCGGTCGTAGCGTTCAACTCGCACGTCGATACTTCGCCGGAAACGAGCGGAAAGCAAGTAAGACCTAACGTAATCGAAAACTATGATGGCAACGATATTACGCTTTCGGGCGATCCGACGAAAATCATTGCCGCAGCAACCTGTCCCGAGCTTCCCGAGGCTGCAGGCAAGACGATTATCACGACCGATGGAACGACCTTGTTGGGTGGCGACGATAAAGCGGGCGTCGCGATCATCATGGAGTTGGCTCAGCATTTGATTGAACATCCCGATCTTCCTCGTGGCCCCGTCCGTATTCTGTTTACCTGTGACGAAGAGATTGGGCATGGAGTTGACCACGTTGATATCGAGAAAGTCGATGCGACGGTCTGTTACAACTTTGACGGTGGCGGCCAGGACATGATCGACGTCGAGACATTTTCCGCTGACATGGCCCTGGTCACATTTAACGGAGTCAATATTCATCCGGCAATTGCCAAGGACAAGATGGTCAACTCAATTCGAGCGCTCGGTCAATTCCTCGCTCGCCTCCCAATGAACTTTTCCCCGGAATGTACCGATGGTCGAGACGGATTCATGCACCCTTATGTGGTCGAAGGTGGCGTCGCCAAAACGACGTTAAAAATCCTCTTGCGTGATTTCAATATTGCCAAGTTGACTGAATTTGGGTCCATCATGAAGCGGATGGGAAGCGATATTGAAGTGGTTTGCGAAGGCACGCAAGTCAACGTCGAGATCATCGAACAATACCGTAACATGGGCGAGGGGTTGGCCAATGAACCGAGAGCAGTTCAGTACGCTATCGAAGCCCATGAGCGACTCGGGCGAACCCCAACCAAGTCAATCGTTCGCGGTGGCACAGATGGATCCCGGTTAACCGAGTTAGGTTTGCCGACTCCCAACCTTTCTTCCGGCCAACACAATATTCACTCACCTCTGGAATGGGCTTGCCTGGACGAGATGTTTGCCGCCGGCGAAGTGGGAATCGAGATCGTCAAACGCTGGGCGGAAGAGTGAAGAAAATTCGGAGGTGGGAGGTCGGAAATTGGAAGCGACTTCGAGAAAACCGATTCACTGGGCAGGCTGGGCAATGGGATCGGCTTGTTTCGAAATCAGCTTGATGTAGGTCCGGGCTTGTTCCGAAATTGAGAATCTTTCCAGAACCCGCTTGCTAGCCGCATTCCCGAGCCGGTTTCTCATGTCGCGATTTTCCAAACCGTGAATGATTGCTTCCGCTAGAGCCTGTGGGTTGGATTTCGGTGTCACCAATCCAGTTTTGTTTTTTTCGACAAGCGGTTCGGTAAACAGAGTTGCAGTAGCGACGGGACAGACTTGATGCGCCATTGCTCTCGTCAAGCCATTACAACCAGCGTCCGATCGCAATGGGTGGACGTATAGATCGGCGGCCTGGAATACTGTTTCCAGATCGTCGAAATAACCGGGCATGATCACAGAGTGAACCAGCTCTTTTGCGGTGATTGCATTCCAGACCTGCTGATCGTGCGTTCCGTCGCCGAGAGTCCACAGCTTGGCTCTTGGGTAGGACTTCAAGACCCTCGGCCATGCTGAAATCAAATCGAGCAACCCACCGTCGTTGTCCATTGCTGCCATGGTCACGACCAGAGGCTGGTCGGGTTCAATCACCAGAATTGGATGGGCATCTGAGAGCGATTGGCGCGCCCTCCCCTGCTCTGCTCCGCTACGATTGGATTCAACAGCGGAAACTCCATCCGGGATAACATGAATCTTGTTTTCGTTGACGCCAAAGCGGACAAGATGATCCCGGGTCATGTCAGAATCGGCGATGACACCGTTCGCGCGACTCAGCCCGAACAAGCTACGGCGATTGGCATTTTGAGACCATCGGTGATAGGCGTCGATCTTGTTGTCGATTCGAACCAGAATTGTCGCCGCGGAATTCAGTTGATTAAGTGTCCGGATAACGGAGTCGGTTTCCTGCCCCAGTCCAAACACAATCACACCGTCGATCGGTCGATTTTCTTCAAACGATTGTTCCAAAAAACGGCTCACCGCGCGCTGAAAACGGAAGCTACCCCACGGACCGGCAGTGGGGCGGGCGATGCGATAGACGGGAACTTCTCGAATCAAGAAATAGCCCGGCCAGTTTTTGCCCCAACGGGCCGTGACGATCTGGACGTGGTGTCCCAGACTTTCCAGTGCACAAGCCAAATCTCCGACCGCTAACTCGACCGACCCCGACATCGGCCAAAACCGTCGAGTTACGATAACCAGTCGAAGCGGGTTCATTTTGATGATTCAGTAATTTCGCTTGTCGATGAAATTTCAGACGGTTCCAAACAAGCTAGATAGGGAAGATTGCGATACTCATCGTTATAGTCGAGCCCGTACCCGACCACAAATTCATCGGGAATATCAAAGGCAATAAAATCGGGTCTCCAATCGACTTTCTGTCGCCCAGTTTTGCAAAGCAGCACAGCCGATTTCAGGGACGCGGGTCCGAGGGCATTCATTAGCTCAACAACTTCACTCATCGTGTTGCCTGTGTCAAAAATGTCGTCAATCAGCAAAACATCCCGATCTGAAATATCCAACATCATTTGTGTGTTGATCGTCAATGCGCCTCGTTGTGATCCTTCGTAACTACTAGTTTGGACAACTCCAACTCGGAGTGGCATTTCGAGTTTGCGGATCACATCGGCAAGCAAAACAACGCTTCCCGTCAAAACACCAATGATCGTTAACGGTCGGTCTCGATAAGTTTTATTAATTTCCAGTGCAAGTTGGTTGACACCCGCATTGAGCTGATTTTCGTCTAGTAGAATTTTCACTTCGGCATCCAAAAAAGGTGGTCCATTCGGCAAAACTCAATTGTAATTGGGAGTCTCAAATCTAGATAGTGATTACCCGATTGAGAATTCACGATGGTAATTGGGTTTCGAAGGCAAATTGCTACGTGGGGGTCTCTTGGAGGTTTGCCTGTTTTCAGAAGCGTTGAGGCGATCACCAACAGCTTAATCACCAACAGCTTAAAGAGAGACCTGTTGGCTCGAGTTACGGAGAGTGACTCGTGCCTCGGTCATTTGGATGGCGTGGAGGAGCCCGCGTGCCTTGTTCAAAGTTTCCTCGTATTCGCTGGTTGGATTGCTGTCAGCCACGATGCCCGCGCCCGCTTGCAAATAGGCGATGTTGTCTTTGATGATGATCGTTCGCAAGGCGATACAGGTATCCATGTTGTCCGAGTAATCGATATAGCCGACTGCGCCCGCATAAGGGCCGCGACGATGAGGTTCAAATTCGTCAATGATTTCCATCGCTCTGACTTTGGGTGCGCCCGAAACTGTCCCGGCAGGAAGGCTGGCCATCAACGCGTCAAACGCATCCAGATCGTTGCGAAGTTGCCCGGTCACCGTCGAAGAAATGTGCATCACGTGGCTGTACCGCTCAACCACCATGATGTCTGGAATTTCGATAGTTCCATACTGGGCTACGCGGCCGACATCGTTGCGTCCCAGATCGACTAGCATCACATGTTCGGCGCGTTCCTTTTCGTCGGCTAGCAATTCTTGTTCCAGGTCAAGATCTTCCTTGACGGTCTTGCCTCGCTTCCGAGTCCCGGCGAGCGGTCGTACGGTCATCTCACCATCCACGACGCGGCACATGATTTCAGGTGAGCTTCCCACCAGCGTGCATTCACTGGTTCGCAGAAAGAACATAAAAGGGCTGGGATTCAATACCCGCAACGACCGGTAGATCTCAAACGACTGGCAATGGATTTGCATTTGCAGTCGTTGACTAAGTACGACTTGAAAGATGTCGCCGGCGCGAATGTACTCTTTGCAGCTTTCAACCGCCGATTCAAATTGACGCTGAGTCATATTGGATTGGAAGTCCGTCGTGTCGGTCAGCGGGGTAACGACGTCTTCACATTCAAGTTGGGAAAATGGTTGGTTCAATTGTGAGACGATATGATCGATTCGCTGGGAGGCGTCATCGTAAGCGGCCTGCGCGCTATCAAACTTGCTTATCCAGGCCAGTGCGATGACGGTGATCGTTTTGGTGATGTGGTCAAATACCAGCATCGCATCATAAAACGCAAACGACATGTCACTGAGTTCGCGATCGTCAGCTGGCGGATGGGGAAGATCTTCGACATAGCGAACGACGTCATATCCAGCGTAGCCGATAGCGCCGCCCGTAAATGGAGGCAGGTCAGTCAGCTTGGCGACGTTGACGCTCTTAAGTCGTTTACGGACTTCCTCGAGTGGGTTATCCGAGTGGAAGGTTTCGGTATTGCCCTCGTTAACAACGGTAACCTTGTTGCCTTTAGCTATCACATGTGCCGTTGGGTGGGTGCCTAGAAAGCTGTGACGACCGACACGTTCCCCACCGACGACACTTTCGAACAAACACGCGTTCGCACCCTGATCGATTCTTCGAAAAGCGGACACAGGTGTCAATCCATCGCACAGCAAACGCCGATAAACAGGGACAGCATCATGACTGTCTGCTAGAGCATGAAATTCTTTGGCGTCTGGGAGGAACGGCATAGTGGTACTTTTCTAACGGTAAACAGAATAAAGGCTGTTTTATTTGGCAAATAGAGGCAGACAGGTATAAGATCGCAAGGCTAACTCTACTAGAGTAAGACTGAGGGGAGTTTTTGCAAAGACAGGCGGTGGTTTTGTCTGGTGCAAATGGCCCTGGAATCCGGCGTAGTATAATTGTTTGTGTCAAGGTGAGTTTCCTTGCTTACCCTGCAAGTGAATAATCTTGTGTCCGGTATGGAGGCTATATAGAATCAATTCACCCTGAACGACTTTTTACTTGAACGTTCCGGGATGCCTAGACTTTTAAACATGTTGTCCATCATTTGTGGTTGGCATGACTGAATAAAAATGAAATGCCAAAATTGCGAAAAGCCGGCTACCTTTCACATTACCGATTTAACGGGTGATGAATTGTTGGCTTTGCATCTGTGTCCTGAGTGCGCCAAGCAATACCTTCAGCCCGAAACGGATCAGACATCGATGGCGGCGCCGACATTGACGGGCGTTCTTGAGCAACAACTCAAGCTCGAACAAACGGCTGAAGACCTTAAAGAGCTGGATTCCAAGCAGTGTCCAATCTGTGGAATCTCTTTTTATGAGTTTCGTCAGGAAGGCCGATTGGGCTGTCCCCATGATTATGTGTTCTTCGGGAGTGAACTGGAGCCGCTGCTGGTCAACGTTCATGGCGACAATAAACATGTAGGCAAGACGCCCAAGCGCGGCGTATGTGATACCGAATCTCAAACGGAGTTGATTCGTTTACGGCGAGAAATGAAAGAAGCGATCGAGGAGGAAGACTACGAACAGGCTTCGCAGTTGCGGGACCGAATCCGGAAAATTGAAGGAGAGGGTCAAGATGATCATTGACGATCTTGCGGGCAATTGCGGTGAATGGTTACGCGGATCGGGTCCGGAATCCGATATCGTGATGAGCAGTCGAATTCGTCTCGCGCGCAATCTGGCGGACTTTCCGTTTATTCGTCGCTGTACTGATATTGATCGCCTGAACATCGAGTCTACGGTTCGCGAGCGGCTGGTCAAAGACGAGCGGTTAGAAGAGTTGACCTTCATCAACGTTGCCGATCTGGAAATCATTGATCGTCAGTTTCTTGTTGAACGACAACTCATCAGTCGAGAGCACGCCAATTCGGACGGTGCTCGCGCGGTCGCTATCGACACCAACGAAAAACTCAGCTTGATGGTTAACGAAGAAGACCACTTGCGAATCCAAGTCATGAAAAGTGGACTTGATCTTGATGTCGCATGGGCTCAAATCAATGAAGTCGATGATTTGATCGAAGAACATTTGACATACGCCTACAATCCGCAGCTTGGGTATTTGACCGCCTGCCCAACCAACGTCGGTACGGGCATGCGCGTCAGCGTCCTTGTACATTTACCAGCGCTGGTCATTACTCAGCAGATCGACAAGGTTTTTCGCAGTCTGCAACGGATTAACCTGGTGGTTCGCGGATTGTACGGTGAAGGCACCCAGGCCATGGGCGATTTCTTCCAGGTCAGCAATCAAATCACGCTCGGTAAGTGCGAAGAAGACTTGATCAAACAGGTTGGCGACGTTGTACCTGTGTTGATTAACTATGAACGCAAGGCCAGGGACTTCTTGATCAGCGAAAATCAGCATGATCTGTTTGACCAGGTCAGTCGAGCATTTGGGACGCTACAAAACGCGCAACAGATTACCAGCGAAGAAACGATGGAGCATCTCTCGAAAGTTCGCATGGGCATTAACCTGGGATTAATCAGCGATTTGGAAATTCCAAAAATCAACAAACTCTTTATCCACACGCAACCAGCTCATTTGCAGAAGATCCGTCAAACCGAACTTTCCACCAGTGAGCGGAATATCGAACGAGCCAACTATCTGCACAAACAGCTTAAGATCGATACCGAAACGGATGCGGATAATAACTAGGAAAGTGAGACCGGGAACCCAGACCGGCTTCTGTTGGCCAAACCACATTCGCTAATCGGGATTTCTTGTTGGTTAGCTATCCTTGAATCCTGCGGTTTAGTGATGTCAGCTGTCAACAATCGTTGACCTGATCCGGTTTTCGGTTTCTGATACACTCTAGTTGGACAGGCCATGTTCTCGTTTAACCGCGTGCCCATCGGGCCGCGCGGGGCGATGCCCACGCGGTTAAACGATTTTCCTGTTGGTTTGTGACTGACCATCTGCCAAAAGTGGCACTTTCCAACTAGGCTTTATTGCAAAAGTAGTATTTTGCTTCTACGAAAAAACGACGAGGCGTCCAATACGGCAAGCTTTTTAGTTTCACATTCAAAATTATTAACTGATAAAAATGGCAACTGATCTCGATTTAAACGCAAGTGTGGCTGACGCCAAATCGCGGCTCGACGAGCACACTTACAAGATTGTTCAACGACATTTCCACGATTCGACGGGCTGCCCTTTTTGGCTCGAAAAGAAAGCTGAGCTGAAATTCGATCCGCTCACGGAAGTGAATTGTTTTGACGACCTCAAGAAGTTTCCTGCTTTCGAAGACGAATGGCTGCGCGGCGGACCGGTGGAACGTTGGCGGATGAAAGACATGTCGGAGCTGCCGACGTATGTTTTTGAAACCGGTGGCACCACGGGAATCCCCAAAAGCCGAGTTGTAGTGAATGACTTTCGCGATGACTACGAATTGTTCAGTCCGACTTTGCCCGATGAGTATTTCCCCAAGAAATCTAATTGGTTAATGCTGGGTCCTACCGGTCCGCGGCGGCTGAGATTGGCAGTAGAACATCTGTCTCAGTTTCGCGGTGGGATTTGTTTTTGTATCGACCTCGATCCGCGCTGGGTTGTGAAGTTGATCAAGAAAGGCTGGATGGAGCACCTTCAGGAATACAAAAAACATTGTATCGATCAGGCGATTACGATCTTGACGGCAAATCACAGCATTAAGTGTCTGTTTGCAACGCCCAAACTGATTGAGTCGTTGTGTC
Source organism: uncultured Pirellulaceae bacterium (assembly GCA_947259675.1). Classification (GTDB taxonomy): domain Bacteria; phylum Planctomycetota; class Planctomycetia; order Pirellulales; family Pirellulaceae; genus Mariniblastus. Next base: position 2,433 of record CAMYNE010000026.1, on the reverse strand, counting down.
TGGCACTCGAAGATCGTGGAACGACGCTCGCCGAAACTGGAATCACCGGGATCTTTTCCGGCGGCACAGAATTCACGCCTCAATGGACTCGTTTCTGTGTAGAAGAACTTTTTGGCGGCCCTCCCGAAGAAAGTGGAATCTATATGACGCCCACTTACGGAAACACTCTTATGGGGTTGGCCTGCAGTCGCCCTGTAACAGCGGAAGAAGATTACAAAATCGCGTACTATGCGCCTCAACCCCGAGCCGCCACGGAAGTTGTGAATTTTGACAACTATGACGAGTTGGTTGGTTACGGCGAAACGGGTCGCGTTAAACTAACCACTTTGACTCCTGAGTTTTTCGTGCCTGGTTTTATGGAACGCGACGAAGGTGAGCGTGAACAACCATACGAAAAGTATCCCTGGGATGGCGTCAGTGGCGTCCGGCCTTTCCATGAGACGGCCGCTTCAACTACGGTCGGGGTTTACTAGTTGAGTTCCCGCTCCGTGAGAATCAGTTTTTCCCAGATGACGAGACGAATCTGGACTCCGACACCGACCCGACACTTACGACCGAGAGCCTGAGTATCGCTTAATGACACCTTTTGACTTTCATCCGCGAACTCGCATGGTTTGTGGTCCGGATTCTATTGATCGATTAGGCGAATTGGCTGGCGAGCTTGGAACGCGCCGCGCGCTCGTTGTTTCGGATCCGGGCATTGTTGCTGCGGGCCACGTTGATCATGGGCTGCAATCACTTCGGGACGCCAACATCGAAGTCGAGTTATTTGGCGGGGCGCACGAAAACCCGACGACCGCAGACGTGGAAGCCGGATTGGTGCTCGCCAGGCGTTACGAACCCGAGTTGCTGGTCGGGTTGGGCGGCGGCAGCAGCATGGATTGCGCCAAGGGAATCAACTTCGTCTACTCCAACGGCGGAGAAATGAAGGACTATTGGGGAGTCGGCAAAGCGTTGCGAGAAATGCTTCCCATGATTGCGATTCCCACCACGGCTGGGACCGGTAGCGAAATGCAATCGTTCGCTTTGATTTCCGATCCTAACACCTATGTGAAAATGGCTTGTGGGGATCCCAAGGCGAGTTGTCGGATCGCCATTCTGGATCCCAAGTTGACTTTGACTCAGCCGAGTGCGGTGACGGCCCTGACGGGAGTCGACGCGTTGTCTCACGCGTTGGAAACCTATGTTACGAAGAAACGAAATCCGGTGTCGCTGATCTTCAGCCGGGAAGCCTGGCGTTTGTTGGCCTCTAACTTCAAAACGGTAATTCAGGAGCCCGATAATCTCGAGGCCCGTGCGGCGATGCAATTGGGCGCCGCCTACGCCGGTCTGGCCATCGAGAATTCGATGTTGGGTGCCAGCCACGCTTTGGCAAATCCGCTCACTTCGAACTATGACACGGCCCATGGGCAAGCGGTGGGAATGATGTTGCCACATGTCATTCGGTTCAACGGACTGCAACACGACTGTTGGTATCGAGAACTGCTGGAAATCATTTCGCACTGCCCGGGAGTGCCGGAACCTACCACTGGATCCGAGGGCCTTGCCGAGTTCGTAACGGAGCTGGTGAATGCTGCAGGGCTGCAGACGAAGCTGGCAGAGTGTGGAGTCGATCGTGACAAGCTTCCAGAACTGGCGAGTGCGGCTGCCACGCAATGGACCGGTACATTTAACCCGCGAGACGTCGACAACGACTCGTTGTTGGAGCTTTACCAGAACGCTTTTTGATCGTATTGGTTTGGGAGTGTGCACGAAATCATGAATCACCAAAAATTGTTGAGCTTCAAACATCATCCCACTTTGGGTTTGGGCATGCTCGTCATGATCTTGCTGGCTGCCTGTAACCAGACCGAATTGCCGAGCCAGACCGAATTGCCAATTGAGCACTCGACGCAGGGGTCGTCGAACCAAACACCAACTTCGCAGTTGCCAGCACAACCGGCGGCCGTCGCAGACGATAAGACAAAACCCGCGTTGGTCAAAACAGAGTTCGCTGCCAACGAAGACTGGCCATATTTTCGCGGTGATGCCCGCTCGACGGGCGTTGCCCGAACCGAATTGCCGGCAAAACTTGACGTCCTCTGGGAACACAAAGTCAAACAAGGTGCATTCGAAGGCACTCCGGCGATTACAGGTGGAAAAGACAAGACCGTTTATATCGGCGATCTCGACGGATCGTTATTTGCGCTCAATCTTGACACCGGAAAAGTTCTCTGGGAATACAAAGTGGAGATTGGATTCGTGACGGCCCCGGCGGTGAAGGATGACCATATCTACATCGGCGATATCGATGGCATTTTTTATTGCCTTGATTTGAACGGGGAACTGGTTTGGAAGCACCAGACAAATGCCGAGATTAATTCCAGCGCCAATTTTTATGGTCCCAACGTGCTGTTTGGTTCGCAAGATACAAAACTGTATGCACTTGACAAA
>CAMYNE010000025.1 GCA_947259675.1 uncultured Pirellulaceae bacterium | reverse complement strand
CAGCTTGAGTACGTGAACTCGCGGCTAAATCAATAGGTTTTGTCGTCATACTGCATTGGGGCAACGCCCCGCGCGTTTAGCCTGCAAAACGCGGCCTGCTGAGCACACGGTTAAACGAAAGCGCCGGGCGTTGCCCAAACAGTTACGCCACCAGCGGGGTTTGAATCGACGATTGAAGCGCTACAATTCGTCATTCGAACTTAGTCAAATACAACTCGTGGAGACGACCATGGCCTCTGTGACCCAACCCTCAATCGAGCGGATGAAAACTCTGTCGCCCCGGCGAAACTCAACGACCGCCACCACTCTAACAGAACTGGTTGACGAACAACTTGAGCACTTTGGGATCGAAGCGGAGACCGAATATGGTCAAACGCTCAAACAGATCGTACGACGAATGTTCGAGAGTCAGGCGGATATTGAGAAGCTATGGTCGTTGACGCTCGAGTCGATCAACAGTCTGGATCAAACCGACAAGATTCGAAGATTCAATTCGCAAAAATTTTTGTCGTTTCAACTCGCCAAACTTCTGGACACGGTTCAGAATCCTTTTCGCAGGAGTTACCAATCGCTGGGGTACTCGATGACCACTCAGGCCTCCAAAGGGCCTTATCCCGTATTTGATAACGTAACGGCTTTGTTTTCGGCGACTCCCGTGATCGCCCGCACTGCGACCTACATTTTTGCGTGCGCGGAGTGGATTGCAGATGCTTTTCTCGGCAAAGAGTTGATGCTCGAGATCTACTCACGACTGCTTAATCCGACAAGCGTCGCCCTGGCCAATCACATCGTCGATTTGGAGGCAGGTCCCTACGCAGCGGATTATATGGCTTGGAACTTTAACAGCGGCATGGCCGCAATCGATGCCACGTTGTCGCACGTTTTAGGTCGCGATGACATTTTAATTACGTCTCGGAACATTTATGGCGGTGCCTATCAGCTGATCAATGACTGGTTTGCAAAACCGGGCAATCTTGATATCGCGGTTGAAATGTTTGATGGTTATTCCGCGGACGAATTCTCCGTTTGTCTTGAGAGCACCAAGACCAAACATGCGGATCGGCTTGCGAAGGGTCGCAAGATATACGTTTACCTGGAATCGCCCTGCAACCCACATGGCTACATCGTTGACGTGGCAACGATTTGCGAACGGGCTCACGCCGAAGGGCTGATTGTGATTCTGGACGCCACAGTGGCAACGCCTTTCCTCGTTCAACCACTTCAGCGTGAAGACCCTGACGAACGCCCGGATTACGTGATTCACAGCTACACGAAAGATCTCAGCGGTTGCGGCGCGGTGATTGCGGGCTGTGTCATCGGTCACAACGTCGACATGTTCATTCCAAAGGGATCAAATGTTGGCGAAAAGTCCTGGGACCAAACGATGTTCTGGAACGTTTATTACGTCAAGGGTGCTTTTCTGAATGCCGACGCTGCCTTTGAAGTCATGCAAGGCATGCGAACGCTAACGGTGAGAATGTTGCAGAAGTGCATCAACACCCAAATCCTGGCAAGGTTTATCAACTCCCATCCGGAAATCAAAGTGAATTGCTGTGCCGTGGAGGGAAATGACAACGCCGAATTTCGAAAGCGATATATGTATCTCGGCCTGCCGGGGCCTCTGTTTACGATTGACATGGGAAATATCCCTCGCGACACGTTCCGACGGTTCTTTGACAGCTTATCGCCGACCTTTGGACACATGATCAGTCTTGGCCAGTCCAACACGATTGTCAGTTGCCCCTCGTTAACGACTCACTCGGAAATGGATGAAGAAGCGTTGGCCGCCGCGAGTATGTCGCCAACGACAATTCGATTTGCCGTCGGCGACGAGGAACCAGCCGACTTGATTCGACACTTGATCCACGCGGCCCGGGGAACCATTGATGTAGACATTCCTGGATACTCGGACGCGTTCATGAAGGAACGGGAAGTCAAAGAATTGATTCGAGAAACCTATCTTAAAACCCACGAAGCTCATGTGAATGCACAGATTGAGCTACAATCGGGTGTATGGTAACTTTATTCAGCGCTGCTGATTTCAATCTTCCGGGGAAGAACCTTTGCTGATTTTGGAAGCGTAATGGTCAGCCGTCGAATTTCTTGACGATCATCGACGCGTTATGACCTCCAAAACCGAAACTATTGCTCATTGCATAGTTGAGCTCGCGCTCTTTCGGTTGGTTGGGTGTGTAATCCAAATCGCAATCTGGATCGGGAGTTTCCAAATTGATGGTTGGCGGCACCACCGAATTAAGCATCGCCTTGATGCTGAGAATCAGTTCGATTCCACCGCTGGCGCCTAAAGAATGGCCTAGTTGGCTTTTTGTGCTACTGATGCTGACTTTATAAGCATGGTCGCCGAAAACAGTCTTGATCGCACGTGTTTCGGCTTTGTCGCCAAGCGGTGTACTGGTTCCGTGGGCATTGATGTAATCGATTTTGTCGGGCGAAAGCTGTGCACTTTCTAGCGCCGTGCTCATCGCCGCAGCCGCGCCGGTACCCATTTCGTCGGGCGAAGTGATATGGCCGGCATCGCAAGTTGTGCCGAAACCGACAACTTCAGCCAAAATCTCGGCACCTCGAGCCTTAGCGTGCTCAAGTTCTTCAAAAACCAGAATTCCCGCACCCTCGCTAAACACGAACCCATCGCGATCACTATCGAATGGGCGACTCGCCTTGGCTGGATCGTCCGTGAAGCTTCTCGAAAGAGCCTTCATGTTTTGAAAAGCACTCAACCCCATCCGAGTCATTGCTGCCTCCGTTCCGCCGGTGATCATCACATCACAAATATTGTCACGAATCAGATCCAGCGTGTTACCCATTGCGTTAGCGGCACTTGCACATGCGGTGGCGACGCTGTAATTCGGTCCACGCAATCCATATCGAATCGCGATATTTCCGCCCCCTGCATTGAGCATTAGTTTGGGTATCGTCAGTGGGGAAACGCGTCGTGGTCCATCGAGAACGAGCCGAGTCATCTGTTCCTGAATGGTCGTCAAACCGCCGATCCCAGAACCCAAGACCACGCCACAACGCGAGGGAGATTCCTTTTTGAAGTCGATTCCCGAGACATTGACCGCTTCGTTTGCACCGACCATTGCGAACTGCGAATAGCGATCAATTTTTTTGGACTCTTTCTGGTCAACACATCCAGATGGGTCGAAATCGTACAGATCTCCACCAATTTTGACTTTGATATCGGAAGTATCGAATAGTCGAACTTCGTGAATCCCGCTTTCGCCGGCAAGCACCCGATTCCAACAATCATCGATATCGCAGCTTAAGGAAGTTACAATTCCCCAACCCGTTACCACGACACGTCGCTTCATAGTGTTCACCTGGACCCAATCGAGATCGAAAAAGAAAACCGCGACTGAAGAGAGCAGCGACGTCGCTCACTACGGTCGCGGTGTATTCGTAAAAATTGTTGTAGCTAACTACCCTTTTCGATATGTCCGATGGCCTCGCCGACCGTCTGAATTTTTTCAGCCGCATCATCAGCGATGTTTATATCAAACTCTTCTTCGAGTTCCATTACTAATTCAACGGTATCAAGCGAGTCTGCACCTAAATCGTTGACGAAGTTTGAATCACGAGTGATCTTCTCTTTTTCTACGCCGAGTTGCTCAGCGACGATGTTAACAACTCTTTCTTCGACCGACGCCATGTATCGGCCTCCTTCTAATAATAAAGCTTTGAAACTGTTACCAATATTTTTTTTCAGAAATTGCCGGCGAGGCAAGTCCATATTTGTGCTTAAAGATAGATGATTCGTGTAAAACAGGTCAAGGCTCAAACCTCTCAATGCCCAGTTTTGCGTTATTTTTAAGCAATCATCCCCCCGTCAACCGTCAATACTTGGCCCGTAATATAGCTTGCCGCAGGACTAGCCAGAAACAGGACGCATGCCGAAACATCGTCGGGAGTTCCAAGTCGGTTGGCCGGAATCCGCTTCTTGACTTCCTTGAGAATCGCTTCACCAAGGATCGCTGTCATTTCGCTCTCAATGAACCCAGGTGCGACCGCGTTGACTGTCACTTTTCGTTTGGCAATTTCTTTACTGAGGCTGCGGGTAAGGCCGATCAGTCCCGCTTTCGAGGCCGAGTAGTTTGTTTGCCCCGGATTTCCGATCAACCCAGAAACGCTCGCGATATTGATGATTCTGCCGTATCGGGATCGCATCATCCGCTGGCTGGCCGCTCGACAAAACAGAAAGGATCCTCTCAAGTTGGTCGAAATAACATCGTCCCATTGCTCGTCCGACATCACCGGCAGCAGCGTATCGCGCGTGATTCCGGCGTTGTTAACCATGATGTCCAACCGTCCCCACTCGTCAGCGACCGTATTAACGATTTTCTCGACATTTTCAGTGACCGACACGTCGGCTGCCATCGCTTCGCCTTTGCCGCCCGCTTCTTCGATTGCGGCAACGGTGGCTTTCAATTTTTCTTCGTTGCGAGCAACGCAAGCGACACGTGCGCCCGCGGACGCCAGCGCAATCGCCATGGCTCTTCCGAGCCCTTGCGACGCTCCCGTCACGATCGCAGTTTGATCCGAAAGATCAACCTTGAGAGATTCAAGACTCATTTTTATTTCCTGGTTGGGGATCGAAAAAAGCGTTGTCTTATTTTGTGATTCTGTGTATCCGTTAGCCAAGGACGCCGTGGCAGGCCGTTTTTCGATTGATTCGTTTCATCAATCCGCGCAAAACTCGCCCCTCGCCGACTTCGTAAAACTCGTCAAATCCATCGTCAAGCATTTTTTGCATCGAGTCGTGCCACAGCACCGGCGAACAAACCTGCTTGACCAAGAGTTCACGAAACTCATTGGGCGTGCGATGAGGACTGGCGTCGACATTGGAGTAGACCGGGATGCGAGATTCCATGATTTTAACATTGGACAAAGCCTCGGCGAGTTTCGCTACGGCTGATTGCATGATCGGCGTGTGAAACGCACCCGCCACCGACAGTGAAATACACTTCATCGCACCCGCTTTAGTCGCCACCGGAACCACCGCTTCACAGGAAGCTTTATTCCCGGAGACTGCAATGTTGCCGGGACACAACAAGTTGGCAACTTGCAGGATTTCTCCATCCCATCGAGCATCGTCGCAGACTCTTTCGATCACTTCACGATCCAACCCCAACAAACTCACCATTCCACTGGGAGTTTCGTCAGAGGCGGCTTGCATTGCTTCACCACGACGCTGAACCAGCTTCAATCCGTCTTCGAAACTAAGCCCACCCGCAAAGGTAATCGCCGTGTATTCGCCAAGACTGAGTCCCGCTGCAGCAACACAGTTGTCGATAACTTCTGGCGATTCAGATTTTAGACGTTCCAGTGCAGCCATACTCGTGACAAACAAAGCTGGCTGGCTGACCACGGTTGAATTTAGTTGCTCGGCTGGTCCGTTAAAGCAAATTTCGGCCAGATCATAACCCAGGATCTCGTTCGCCCGATCGAAAATTGCTTTCGCGGCAGGCAAATCAGCGCACAATTGTTGACCCATGCCTACGGATTGCGCGCCTTGCCCCGGAAATAAGAATGCTGTTTTGCTCAAAGCACCGTCTAACGTCGAGAGTTTGTACTGTTTTTCAGACGCCAATCGTACGAATCACCTATTTTGGTGTCAACGACCGACGTGACTTTCCTGCACTTCTGTTGCCGTAATTGAACGGGCTGTATCAGCTGGCGAAGCTATCCGGTTGTCGACAACCAAAATTCGCCCACGAATCGGGAGGGCGTGGCTAGCAAGTGAATTCAATGATTTATATGCCTGCGTGAATGCCGTCCGTTATTCGTCAACATCGGCAAAGAGTGTTCGCTGGTCAAACTGACTCTTGAGGTTTTCTGGAATTCCCATGTTCATGTGAGCAAATCCCTTCGCGGTTGCCACCCGACCGCGAGGTGTCCGAAGTATCAATTCACTTCGCAGCAAAAACGGTTCGACTTCATCCGACAGAGTATCAGTCGATGAATTCATCGTCGCTGCAATTGTCTCGATTCCAGTCGGACCTCCGAGACAGACGCGAATCAATGTGTCGAGGTATTTTCGGTCTTGTCGATCCAGACCAAGTTCATCGATTTCAGCCATTTTGAGTGCCGCATTGGCAACCTCTAGTGTGATTTTTCCATCAGCGCGGGTTTGTGCATAATCGCGAACCCAGCGGAGGCGATTATTGGCGACGCGCGGAGTACTGCGGCTGCGAATCGCAATTTCATTGGCTGCGTCGTCGGTTATCTCAACAGCTAATTTGCGTGCGTTACGATGCACGATTTCTTTCAGTTCTTCCAGCTTGTAAAAATCGAGATGTTCCCGAAGCTGAAAACGGTCGCGCAACGGTCCGGTCAACATTCCGGCTCGAGTGGTTGCCCCGATCATCGTAAACGGACGCAGCTTGAAATTGTGGGTTCTCGCGTTCATCCCTTCACCCAAAATCAAGTCGATTCGAAAGTCTTCCATCGCAGTGTAAAGGTACTCTTCGACCGCTTTGGGAATACGGTGGATCTCATCGATGAAGAGAACCTGATTGGCGCGAAGATTGGTCAGACTCGGCACCAGGTCTTTTGGAGCTTTTAAGGATGGGCCCGAGAGAAAGTCCACAGGAACGCCCAATTCGGCCGGAATACAATGGGCAAAAGTCGTCTTGCCTAAACCCGGCGGTCCATCAAACAGAATATGTCCAAGGACATCTTTTCGTTGCCGCGACGCATCAATCGCGATTTTCAGGCGTTCAATCACATCGCGTTGCCCCACCATTTCGTCCAAACGCGTGGGACGTAATTTGGGATCATCGTCATCAGGCAGCGGATTGTTTGATAGAATTGTTTCGCGAGCCACATTGATATCCGTTTGGGTCATTCCGGTATCAAAACTATACCAAAGGAAACCAAACGAAGACTAGTGCGAGTTGTACAGCCGCAAGTGCGAGTCGTTCAGACGACTGTGCCTTTCCACGGCGTCTTGTGTTTACGTGTCAATTAGCAAAAATCCTTAAGAGATAAGATCGGTGCGCTGTAGTTCAGTCGATTTTGATAAGCACGCTTAATGGCAAAAACACGCCTAATCACGACCAACCTCTTGAGAATGCTCGACCGCGTCACGACGCCGGTTTACCTGATTGAAGCGAATCAGCTGATCACTTATGCCAACAAAGCGTGTTTGGAATGGTGCGGCATCGAGGCTCAAGACTTGACCGGCGCGATCTGCCGATACACCAGCCAGAAATTGGCCGACCCGGTTGAAAATCGAATCCGCGGGTTGGCACCGCCCCCCGACCTTCTGGATTCGAAACAGGCAAACGCAGAAAATCGTGCCTTTTCCGCTTTCGTGGATCTCGAGGACGGATCGAAACAGTTTCGAACGGCCCAAGTGAGCAAGCTGTTTGATTCGCAACAAGATCTGACCGCTCTGCTGGTTGTTTGCGAACGAACGACCCGAGTCAGGCGAGAGAAGCCTCAGGATGCTGAGCTGATCGAACAGCCCGATCAGCTTCACGAGTTGCTGGCCCATTTACGTGACAGCGCAAGACAGAAATACGAACTGGGTTCAATCCTGGGACTGGACTCAACAAATCTGGCTTTGCAAAAAAAAATCGAAATCGCAACCCGCTCGAATGCAGACGTCCTCATTCACGGCCCGTCGGGGAGCGGCCGCGAACATCTTGCCCGTGCCATTGATAACGAGCGGCGACCCAATTCGAACCCGCCAATTCCACTGCATTGCGAACTTGCAGACCAGGAATTGATCCAAAGAAATATCAAAGAACTTGGATTGGCCAAAAGTCGAGAAGTTCGTTCCGCCGATTCCTCAGACTGTCTGTTGTTGCTCGATGTTGATCGACTCTCTGAAGTTGGGCAGGCGGAGTTATGGGGATTTGTAACGTTGGCCGGATTTTCGCTGCAGATCATTTCAACGTCCAGCCAGCCGTTGATGAAACTTGCCCATCAAAAAAATTTCCATCGTGGCTTGGCCGGTTACCTCAGCACGATTTCACTGGAATTGCTCCCGCTTACCGAAAGAGCAAGGGATCTGCCGATTCTGGCCCAGTCAATTCTCGAAGACATCAACGCCAACCGAACCAAACAACTCGCGGGATTTTCACCGGCCGCCATGCAACTGATTCAACAGTTTGATTGGCCCCAGAATATCGATCAGCTGCACCGTGACATTCGGGCGGCGGCCAACGTCGCCAAAGGCAGAAAAATCGTTCTCGAGGACCTACCCGAGAATTTACGACAAGCCAGCCGGGCACTTGAAATCGGCCGCCCTATCGAAACGCAAATTCGGCTCAATGATTATTTGCAGGAAATCGAAACCGAGTTGATCCTGCGAGCAATGAAACATGCAAAGGGCAATAAATCGAAGGCCGCCAAACTACTCGGGGTCAGCCGCCCGAAGCTTTTGAGGCGGCTGCAACTGCTCAAGTTTGATCCTGGCGACGGTGACGAGAGCCCGGAACAGGAATTCGTGGACTCCTCGGCTTTTCAGGAGGCTGACGACGGTGATTGAATTGCGAAACCTGATTTTGCTCACGCAGACCAATGCCTGGTCCAATGCAATTCGTCGCCAAAATTGGCCGTTTCGAACGACTTGGGCCCTAGACATTGACGACTTGATCGCCGAAGCTGCCCTTCGTCCCGGAAGTATGGCAATCGTCGAAATCCCTGACTCGAAAATCGCCAAGTTTTGCCGGGAATTCGCCAAGCTGAACAACAGCCCGTATGATTTAGGGCTTTTGGCAGTCGGAAGCCACCAACTTCACGGTTGGGAATTCGCGATTCGTGCGGTTGGATTCTCCGACATATTCTGGTCGACCTCTCAAGTTAAACGCATTGAGGATTTGGCCGTGCGTCATTTTCAAAATAACCCCCTTGCCAATCGTACTTTGGAAGAACGTTTTCGAATCGATTTGCCCTGGAAACCCGTGACAACAACTTCACCCTACGTGGAATAACGAATGAACTTCAATCCAGAACTTGAAGAAAAGATTCGCGCTGCAATAAAAGACATCAAGGATCCGGAATCGGGTCGTGCCATCGGCGGCTCAAAACAAATTCATGACATCAGCGAGTCGAACGGCAAGATCACCGTGACCGTCGGACTCACGTCATTTTGTTGGGCCTTGAAGGACCGTTTTCACGATACCGTGAAACAGAAGCTCGAAGCGGAATTCGGCGAGCTGAATTTTGACGTCGAGGTGGTTGAACACTTACGGCCCGCGCAACCTCTGGGTCAAGTCGGATTGACAGCCAAAGCCGTCATCGCCGTGGGATCGGGGAAGGGTGGCGTAGGCAAAAGCACCGCAGCAATCTGTTTGGCTTTGGCGCTCAAAAGAGCCGGTTCAAAAGTCGGCTTGATGGATGCCGACGTGTACGGCCCAAGCGTTCCGCATCTTACCGGTGTGCGAGGTCAAGTCAGCAAGGTCGGCGAGAAAATCAGACCGCTTGATTTTGACGGTATCCCGTTGATGAGCATTGGCTTCATGGTGCCGCCGGACGAAGCAGTGATTTGGCGCGGCCCAATGCTGCACTCCGCGGTAACAACTTTTGTGCGAGACGTTGCCTGGGGGGATCTGGATTACCTGATCATCGACATGCCGCCGGGCACCGGCGATGTTGCACTGAGCCTTTCACAACTACTGCCCATTACAGGCACCGTCATTGTCTGTACTCCCCAGGAAGTCGCTTTAATCGATGCCATCAAAGCGGTTGCCATGTTCGAGAAAGTCAAGATTCCGATTCTTGGTTTAATTGAAAACATGAGCAGCTTCATCTGCCCCGACAACGGCAAGCGATACGACATTTTTGGAAAAGGCGGTGCAAAGGAATACGCTCAGCAGGCAAAGATTCCGTTTCTTGGTGAAATCCCAATCAACATCCAGTTACGCGAACGGGGTGACAAGGGCCAGATGACGGCCAATTTTGCTGACCCCAACGTCGGGCCGTTTTTGGAAAAGATCGCATTTCAGCTGTGCCAGAACATGGCTGAAACGGCCGCCCAAAAGCCGGTCGTCGCCCAATTGCCAGTTTTGGGCTAGGGTGCACCAGTCGAGCAATTTGGCCGAAAATAGCTGCTCCTGATTCTGTCTGTTGGCAACGTATCGGCCCTTCCGTTCCTCAACGCGAAAAAAATAGGGCGGCTCAGATTGAGTCGCCCTTTCTCGTTGTTTCATCAAAACGCAAGTACAAAAGCCTACTTCTTCTTCTTGGCTACACGTCGCTTAGCTTTTTTCTTCGTAGCTTTTTTCTTTGTAGCTTTTTTCTTTGTAG
>CAMYNE010000024.1 GCA_947259675.1 uncultured Pirellulaceae bacterium | reverse complement strand
AGAATGAGGTCAAAATCCGATTAATGATGCCCCTCAGCTTGTCTTACGATCATCGCCTGATCGATGGCGGCACAGCCGCGAGGTTCTTGAACGAAGTGATTGGATATCTGGAGGCGCCCAGCCGATTATTGTTGGCGTTATAGAGTCAGATTCCGCTGAATCGTCGTGGAGGCATCCCTCTAAGGATTAAGTCAAGAACAACTTCTTGACCCGCGTCGTTTGTTTGAACAGTCGAGAAATGCGGCAAGAACCAACCCACAAAAAAAGCCGGCTGGTTTCAGTCGGCTCTTTTTTCGATGGCTAAGAAAACAAATCTACCTTGCCCACTCAAAACCAAATGTGAATCCGGCTGCGATAAAGTCGGTTTCAAGGATCCCGAAATCGGTCCCGGTTCCAAAAACTGAATTGGGATTGATATTGGTCGTCAGATTGTTAGTCCGGGTTACGCCGGTCCAAATATAATCCAGTTGAAACGAAGTTCTAAAGGCGATATCGCGACTAATGCTGTAGGCAACTTCGATCTGCCCGTCGAAGGCCGGCATAAATGATTGAGAAGTGAAGTACTGTTCTGAAGTTCCAATGGCACCACCAATCGTCGGAAAGTCGGCTGTATGCAGTCGCTGTTGGTTATAGGCTGCGACCAATGCTACATCGCACGTATATCGGAAGCGGCCTCGTCGGGCATTGTATCGTCCCCCACACTGAAAACCTGGAGCACTGTTGGTGGCGTTTTGCGTGAAACGGTTCGTTGACAGAGCGCCATTGATCGTTCGAGTCGTGTCTTCAAGCGAGTTATCCGAAAGGCTGTAGTAATGCAGGCCAAGATAAGGCTCAAAATAATCTCCGTTTGATAATGCTTGACGGAAAACTCTATTGATTTCCAATTGGCTGAAGTCAGTGTCAACCAACAGCGGAGTCGCGATCAAACCGCTGGTACCGAAGGCAAAATACGAACCGGCAGCCTTTTGGTAAACGACATCCCAACCACGATCGGCTTCGCTCATCCAACCACCTTCGAAGCGGTTACCCCAAATCCAATCACTTCCAAGTGAAACTTGGGTGGTATCTGTGGTGCCAATATTTCCGGCTCGAGAGATGCTGGTATACCCTCTCTCATATGAAAAAAAGAAACCCGTGTTCGGAGCTAGTTCTTTGTTGTTGGAAAACTCGACCGGCGCAAACATCTGAGCGTCATAATCAAAGATGCCGGGCTCGGCAAACGGACGAGTCGATCCGGTTTCCTCGATCTGTTGATGTCTAAACCGCGGACCCGGAATTTCGAGTTGTCCCATAACGACTTCCCCAGTGAACAAACTGGAGGTCAACGCAAATATCAGCAACAATTTTTTCAAAGCCATCGTTCATTTCCTGCGATTGCAGTTGCAAATCAGCCCTGTCAGAACTATCCGAAGGAAGCTGTTCGATGGATTTATCGGGTGTCGGGTTTATGTGGGTTGAATAAGAAAGTCAAAATTTGACGAACATATCGGTATTTCGTGTCTACTGGGCCAACTTTGCCAGCAAAAGCTCTTCCCAAACTGCCTGCATGGGCCTTAAATCCCTGCTTTTTCTAATCGTTGCATTGCCCACATGGGCTGATTAACATGATGACATCGAACTTTTCGATTATTACCATTATTGATTCTGTTGGAACAACATTGGGAGATGCCGATGAATAGACTTTGTACCCGGACGTTGCTGGTGGTAGCAGCCACGATGATGGCAACGCCAGTTTTTCAGGCACCAACGGTCGCCGTTGCGGACGACTTTATCAGACTCGACGTAAGTGGCGTTCCGCAGGATTTCCGAAAGTTTTTTACCGGAGCTCAAGAATTCTGGAACGGTCACATTAACGGCTACGGTGACCATCTCCCGCGATTTTTTAGACAAAGCTTGCTTCCGAACGTTACGCTGGAAGCATTCTTGGTACCGCAAGATGGCCCAGGCGGTATCTTGGGTTCAGCCGCACCCGATGTGGTCGCGACCTACACCCAAGACAATGGACCGCTTGGTGAGGAAAAAAATTATGCAGTTTCTCAACACGGCATGATGAACTTCGACCTCGCCGACTTCCAAAGCGGGCAATTTACGGCACGACAATTGGGTGACATCGTCATTCACGAAATGGCGCATGCTTTGGGATTCGGCGCTTTGTGGGAGCAAAACGATTTGATTGGCGCTGACGGAAACTACGACGATGGTTTTGCGTTGCAAGCCTATCGTCGCGAAACCGGAGATCTTTTGGCTGCTTCGGTGCCAGTTGAAATGGAAGGCGGCGCTGGTACGGCTGGCGCGCACTGGGAAGATGGGATGTTCGACACCGATGGCGACGGGTTCCCCGACTATGTACCTGGTAACTTGTTCAATCAAACAGAAACGAGATTTCTGGCGGACTACATGATTGGCTCGATCAACACGGTCACATCTGACGGGCAAATTGTTATTCCAGACAAATTTCTTACTACAACGTCTTTATGGAGCATGAGAGATGTCGGATTTGGACTGACAGGAATCGACAACGTCGAATTCGGCGGCGGAGTCATCAAATGGAGTGACGGTCAACCCCCAATCTTCTTCCTAAGAGTTCCAGAGCCAAGCTCGGCGGTACTGTTGATCGGTGTTGGGCTACTAGGCCTGGCACGCAGGAAACGATCCTGACCGACGTTACTAACAACGGATGACGAAAGCCGACCGTGGCGCACGGTTGGCTTTTTTTAATGTTTTGGTAACGCCTGTAACCAGCGTTTTTGAGCCACGTGACCACGGCCACTAATGCAATGCCATCGAAAACTGGTCTCTCAGGCAGTCCAAGCTCCGCGGACCTTCGGTACCATCAACAACGACGGTCACTCTAACTTCACTGGTATTAATCATGTCAACATTAATCGCAGCGTCGGCCAGCGCGCGGAACATTCCGAGGGCGACAGCCGTATGACTCCTTAGCCCGATTCCTGAAACTGCCAACTTTGCAATCATCTCCTTGTGCTCGACCCCAGAGCATCCGAAGTCGTCGCTGATCCGCTTGGCAACTTCGACGCTCTTATCAAACTGTTCGCGCTGAACCGTAAAACTAATATCGGCAAAATCCTCACTGGCATAGCTTTGCACAATCATGTCGACGAAAATCCCGTCCTTTGCTACTCGCTCAAACAGCCCTGCCGCGATTCCAGGTTGATTGGGTACACCCAGAACTGTGACTCGCGATTGCGACTGATCGAGAGAAATATCGTCAATCATTAACGATTCCATCCCGACTTCCTGCAATCGGGAGACAACGTCAATAATGCTAATCGGGGAATCTCGCCGAATCGGCAATTCTGAATTCTTGTCAACAATGTCATCAATTTTTTCGAGCCTGAATTCGTGATGAACCGTCCGCAAGGACTCTAGCGCGTGTTGGCGATCCACCAGCGCTGAGATCTTGATTTCGCTGGTGGTAATCATTTGCATGTTGATCTGAGCGTCCGCGAGTGCGCGGAACATTCGATTGGCAACACCAGCCTGCTCCGCCATGCCGAGTCCAACCACCGAGACTTTCGAAACTTCTGTACCGCAGGTGACTTGTTCGCCTCCCAGTTCCTCGACAATCCGTTTTGTTGACTCGTAGGTCTGCTCAAACTCGGCGCGTGGGACCGTAAAAGAAATGTCGGCCTGACCATCGTCGCCAACGTTTTGGACGATCATGTCGATCGTGTTTTTCATGGCGGCGATGGGTGCGAAGATTTTGTAAATAGTCCCTGGAATGTCGGGCACGCGAATAATCGAAATGCGAGCTTCGTCTCGGGTCAGCGCGGCACCACTGACGGGCAAAGTCTCGGTCGCTGACTTTTCCGCGATGAGAGAACCGGGATTATCACTGTGGCTGGATCGAACATGAATGGGCACATGAAACTTCTTGCCAAATTCAATGGAGCGGCTGTGCATGACACCGGCTCCCAGACTCGCCAGTTCGAGCATCTCGTCATAGCTGACCCGCTGGATCAATGCAGCTTCCGGAAGGACGCGAGGATCGGTCGTATAGATCCCGTCCACGTCCGTATAAATCTCACATTGATCGGCTCCCAGAACGGCCGCGAGCGCAACAGCGGTTGTATCGCTGCCACCGCGCCCGAGCGTCGTGATATTGTAATCTTCGTCGATCCCTTGAAAACCGGCGGCAATCACAATGTTACCCTCGTCCAATAGTTGCTTCATTCGATCCGTGGAGATCGATTGAATTCTGGCTTTCGTGTGAGAGCTATCTGTCTTGATCCCGATTTGAGCGCCGGTCAGGCTGACCGCTTTATACCCGAGCGAGTGAATCGCCATCGCCATCAACGCCACACTCACCTGTTCGCCAGTTGAAAGCAGCATGTCCATTTCACGTGCGGGTGGGCGTTCGCAGACCTCGCGGGCGAGGCTCTCAAGCATATCTGTGTTTTTGCCCATCGCACTGACCACCATGACGACCTGATTTCCGTGTTGATGGGTGCGGACTGCTTTACGGGCGGCGGAAAGGATTTTTTCACTGTCGGCGACGCTGGTTCCACCAAACTTCTGTACGACTAAGGGCATTTTGATAATATTCCGTGTAAGCGCTTGCGAATAGGTGATCGCAGAAAGTGAATAACGAATCTAGCCGTTTTGGATTAAAAGAGAAACCACCGCAATCAAAATGTCCCATTTGCATTTGGCGGTTGGCCGGACGGACAACTCGAAACAAGCTCGGCGTGCCAATTTGAAACAGGCTCGCCTACAGTCTATCTCGGAGCATTTCCGCAGCCGCGTTCTTACCGCAAGCACCCATCACACCGCCTCCTGGGTGACTGGCCGCACCACAGATGTACAGGCCTTCAATGGGCGTGCGATGATCGGACCAACCGGGAACTGGCCTCATCATATGCAGCTGATTCAGGTTCATTGAGCCTTGAAAAATATTTCCACCAGTTAAACCGTAAGTCCGTTCGATATCGACGGGACTGAGAACCTGTCGGTGTTCGATGGCGCCAGGGATATTCGGTGCGTATTCAGCCAAACGCTCCAGGCAACGATCGGCAAAAGACTCTTTGATCTCGTCCCAGCAGATTCCATCCCGAAGCTTGTACGGCGCGTATTGAATGAACATCGACATGATGTGCTTGCCCTCCGGCGCGATGGTTTGGTCGACGCTGGTCGGAATCGTCAGTTCAAGAATCGGATCCTTACTGGGTTCACCGTATTTCGCATCATCGTAAGCGCGTTCGATTTCGTCCAGCGTTTCGCCGATGTGTATTGTCCCGTTGTGATGGGGCTGGATTACGTTTGAAGGTAAACAGCTAAAGTTTGGTGGTTCTGCCAACGCCACATTGATCTTGCATGTCGCTGAACTGTAATCAATCCGATTGACCGCAGCTTGAAATGCCTGCGGCACGTCCTCTGGGGTCAGAAAATGATTAAAAGTCAGATTCATATCGACCGACGAACCGACGTTCTTGCAATGCACTTCACGACCGTCAACAAGCTTTACGCCAACAGCCTTGCGGTTGACCACCTGGATCTTATCGACAGGGCTCTCGGTTTCAATATGAACACCAAGCTGTCTACAGACCGTGGCGATTGATTCTGACATAGCGCCCATCCCGCCCTGGACGTACCCCCAGACACCGCGTGAACCTCCGGCGGTGCCCATCACATGATGAAGTAGTACGTACGCCGTTCCCGGTTGTGAAATGGAAGCGAAGGCGCCGATCACGGCGTCCGTCGCGAGCGTTGTTTTGAGAACTTCTGTTTCGAACCAGCGTTCGAGGATGGGACGAGCGGCAGCCGTTAACAACTCCAATCCTTCTGGAATCTGGTCTCCCATCGCACGTAGAGCCTTGTGCAGTCGCATTCCCTTTTTAGCGTCACGGAGTTTTTTCATCAGCCCGATTTTACGCCAGCTTTTAGGCAGCGGCAAAAGATCGGGCGATGACTCATTCAAAACGGGTTCCAAATGCATCGCGACTTTTTCAAGCAGACTTTCATACTGCCCGAAGGCTTCCGCATCCCGCTTACTGAACTTGCCAATCTGCTCGCGATTATTGTTGGCGTCGGGTCCCAGCAGCAGATGCCGCCCGTCGCGCATCGGCGTGAACGAAGCCGGGTTGCGAGGTAAGATGGTCAAACCATTCTGCTTTAGTTTCAAATCATTGATGATTTCCGGCAACAACAAACTGACCACATATGAAGCCGTGGAAACTTGATAACCGGGCCAAAGTTCTTCCGTTACCGAACACCCGCCAATCATGGGCCGCCGCTCCAGAACGCAGACGCTTTTTCCCGCTCGGGCCAGATAGGCGGCGGCAATGAGTCCATTATGGCCGGCTCCGATGATCACGCTGTCAAAATGGCTACCCGATTGAACCGGTTTGGTCATCCTTTAATTCCTGTCGTCGAAATTCCCTGGATAAAAGTCTTTTGTGCAAGAAAGAAAAGGATAATGACTGGCAACGTAAAAAGCACGGCGGCGGCCAGCAAAAGATGGGTTTGATCGCTATACGAACTTACAAATCGCTCCAATCCATAGGCCAAAGGAAATTTTTGTGGGTCGTTCAAGTAAAGCAGGGGCCCGCCAAAATCGTTCCAGGTCTGTACAAACTGAAACAGGCCAACGGTCGCCAAAGCAGGTTTGGATAACGGAATTACGATGTTCCAGAACAGTCCCCAATGCGATAATCCGTCAATTCGCCCCGCTTCCAGGAGCTGTTCCGGAATCGTCATGAAAAACTGACGAAGCAAAAAGATAAAGAAGGCCTCCCCAAGAAATGTTGGCAAGATGATCGCCCACAGGGAGTTGTATAAACCGATTTCACTGATCAGCACAAATCTTGGAATCATGGTGATATGCCAGGGTAACAACATGGTAGCCACCACCAAACCAAATGCCAATCCGCGTCCACGCCAAGGCACGCGCGACAGCCCGTAGGCGACCAAAGCACACGACAACGTCGTACCAACCACGCACCCCACACATAAGAGGATCGTGTTTGTCAAATAAATCGTAAACGGCATACTCTGCAACGAATCCAGATAATTGTTCCAACTCCAGGATTCGGGCACCAACCCATAGGGGTTCCGGGCAAGTTCTTCGGACGACTTCAACGAACCGCTTATCATGACGACTAGGGGTAAAGAAAAAATGGCGCTCGCCACCCACAACAGGCCGCAAATCCACCACCGGTTTTTGCGATGCTTAATCAATGGACCGTTTCTCCGCAAACAGTGTAGCAACAACTGTCTCAGTTGTTTTTTTGAGCATCACTTGGCATTGCTCTGCAATTGGGACAATTGCCACTACACTACATCTCGATAAACTCACGGCCTTTCCTCATTCAATTTGAGATCTTCCCGGGCACGATCCAGATGTTTCTGAATCCTTTCGTTGGCCGACTTCAGAATCTCGACAGCGGATTTGTCAGGATTACTCATGGCTTCGTATCCTGCAGCCTCGATGGTTCGCTTGAAAAACGCCGCCCCTGGGACCTGGGGAATCGGGAACTGGTTTGGGCTTCCGGCCAATTCCACAAACTTTGCAAACATGGCGTTTTTGTCGAGATACTCTTGAAACAATGGATCATCGACGACCGATTGCGAAACGGGAATCCAGCCGCCGGCGGCACACGTTTTGGCCGCCTGCGATTCTTGATTGAAACCGATCCAAAACTTAATAAACTCCCAGGCACCCGTCGAATTTCTGGCGCCACTGGGTACGACAAAAAAATTTCCGTTTACCCAGCCCGCGTTTTTGCGGCCATTGCTCGGCGACGGCAAAGGACATACGTCATACTCTGGACAAGCGATTCCCGCTTCCCGCCTTTTGTTTTGGAAGTTAAAGATGTCTCGAACGCGCCATTGCCCATCCATAATTAAGCAATAACGTCCAACCACAGAATCAGCTTCAATCGGCAACAAGGGAAAGGTCTTTCCGGGCAGGGACTGGTCGCCTTGCCGAAACGCAGCGAGGTTGTCTGGCCCGTAAATTCGACCGAAAGATTGCATCCACCGCAAACACTCAACGAGTGGTTGTGAATCAACGTTTGCCCGATAAGTCTGCGGATCGAAAAAGTCTCCTCCGAAGACGAATCCCCACGCCCAAAAACGGCGCGAATCGGGAAGATAAGCATATCGCTCATGTGCCTCGTTGGCGGGCGAGACCGTGTTTGCAATTCGATCGAGATCTTCAATGGTCTCAGGAGGCGACAGCCCATATTGCTGGAGCGCCGTTTTGTTATAATACATCGCCCGAATATCGAGGCCATTACAGACGCCAAAAAATTGGTTGTCGTAGGTTGAAAGGCGGCGAGCCGATTCGAACATCCAGTCGCCAATTTTCTCAATTTCAGCACCACCAATCTCGTCCATCGGCTGAATGACACCACGCTCCGCCCAATCGGCGAGAATGGGATCATCTTGATTTACCAAGTCGGGCGGATCGCCACCCGCAACTGACAAGAACAACTTGGCTTGCAGATTATTGCCCGGCATCGCAATCGGACGAACCCAATAGCTGGATTGAGATTCGTTAAAACGCTGGACGACATCTTCAACGACGTCCCGGTCTTGTCCGCCCCAAAAATGCCAGAACACGACCTCTTCGCGACCTGGTGGCACAATCGGTTTTGTTTGAATTTGACTTCCCAGGAACCAGGACAGAGCCACAGGGGAACCGAGCAACAGGATCAGCAGCGTGGAGACAAGAATGATGCGAATGCTCATGCAGCTACCCGATAATGGACCCAATACCTGGACGTTCTAAAGAGCACAATCGTTGCTATCAAAAGCACCACAAACAGAATCCATGACATTGCCGACGCGTATCCCATTTCAAAATCATTGAATGCGGACAAAAACAGCTGCAGTGAAAGCATCATCAACGAACCACCCGGTTGGCCCGTTCCTTCACTGAGTACGTAAACCGACGTGAACGTTTGCACGCTGCGAATTAAACCCATCACAAGATTGAAAAATATCACCGGCGACAGCATTGGAATCGTGATGTGCCAGAATTTTCGGATGCTGCTGGCTCCATCCATTTCAGCCGCTTCATAGAGCGCGTTGGGGATATCGCTGATTGCCGCAAGGTAGATCACGACAAAATTCCCGACTCCCCAGACCGTCATTAACACTAACGCATCTTTGCTACCAAACAACCGCAACGGCTCGCCCGAAATCCAACCTGATAACACACCCACGCTTTCTCCACTGAATGCAGACCTGGACTGGTTCAACCAGTTTTGAGAGTCCATGCCGATCCAGGAAAGGCCATAGTTGATCAATCCGTCATTCGGATCAAGCAGCCACAACCACAAAATGCTGGCCGCCACAACCGGTATCACGGATGGGAGAAAAACCAGCGTTCGATAAACAGATTGGCCCCGGACTTTGGCGGAAAGCAGTGTCGCCAGCAACACACCAATCACCACCGATAACGGAACGGACAACGCTGCATAATAGACTGTATTGGAAAGAGCCAGCCCGAACCCCTGATCCGTTCCTATCTCGGACACAAGTCGCAGATAATTGTCCAAGCCTACCCAGCGTGGGCGATTTATCAGGTCGAATCGACAGAGGCTCCAGTATAGCGACGCGACAAACGGCCAGACAAACAGCAGCAGAAACCCAATCATCCACGGCGAGCAAAACAGCAGTCCCGTGAACATTTGAGTGTCTCTTTGTGTCGGCGTCTTAATCATGAATATTAACGTTGGACAGCCTGCTATTTGAGATTGCGTCGGAAGATTATTATGGGACGCGATTCGAAATTGAACCAGCGACCACCTGATCCAGCAGCTCCGGTACTGCAGGCCCAGCCGCACTTGTTTCGTATCAACCATTCCAAGCTTGGGCTTTGGTGTCTCCACAATTGGAAAAATCAGGTGTCATCCTGAAGAGAGCTTTAGCGACCGAAAGATTTCGACTTCGAAAAAACGTTGATAACTCGCGCAAGCGTCCGAAGTTGGAGCAAGAGATTCCTCGCTCGTTCCTCACTCAGAATGACTTAGTTAATATCACAGCCTGGACGGAAAGTTTCTATAAATGAGCGATATTTTTGGCGATTTGAAATGGCGTGGGTTGATTCATCAAACGACCGCCGATGATTTTTTGCCCGGATGGCTTGCAACTGGAAGCCGAACGCTCTACGCGGGATTCGACCCCACTGCAGATAGCCTCCACGTTGGCAGTCTTTTGCCGCTCTTAATGTTGCGCCGGTTTCAAAAGGCGGGTCACAAGCCGATTGCGATCGTTGGCGGAGCCACGGGCATGATCGGGGATCCCAGTGGCAAGAGCGCCGAACGAAATTTGCTTTCCGAAGACCAACTGGCCCAAAACGTGGCCGGCCTGGAAGTTCAAATGCGAGATGTGCTTGATTTTGACTGCGGCCAAAACTCGGCCATCCTCGTCAACAACAACGACTGGATGAAAAACTTCAGCTATATCGATTTCTTGCGCGACGTTGGCAAAAACATTCCCGTCAACGTGATGTTGGCAAAAGAAAGCGTCAAAACGCGGCTTTCAAGTGACGCCGGGATGAGCTACACCGAGTTCAGTTATATGGTTTTGCAAGGCTACGATTTCGTTCACCTGAATCGAGAATACGGATGCGAACTGCAAATCGGCGGAAGCGATCAATGGGGCAACGTCACGGCTGGCATCGATCTAGGGCGGCGAATGCTCGGCGCTCAGCTATACGGAAGGACTTGCCCGCTGCTTGCCAAGTCCGATGGTTC
>CAMYNE010000023.1 GCA_947259675.1 uncultured Pirellulaceae bacterium | reverse complement strand
ATGCTTGGAAAAGTGGTTGACGCCGTCATCGCCGTTTTTCCAGCCAATCGAGTTGGCGTGCGTATTTCTCCCAATGGTGCCTTTAATGATATGGGTTCGCCAGACTATCGCGAGCAGTTCAGCTTTGTTGCGACACAACTCGACAACTATGGCTTAGCCTACTTGCATGTTTTGGATGGCCTCGGGTTCGGATTTCACGAGCTTGGCGAGCCGATGACACTGCGTGAATTCCGTAACTTCTTTCACGGGCCCTTGATGGGTAACGTTGGCTATACGCAAGAGACCGCCGAAGCTGCAATCGCAAACGGAGACGCCGACTTGATTGCTTTTGGCCGCCCGTTTATCAGCAATCCCGATCTCGTTGAGCGGTTTGCGAACGAATGGCCGCTTGCCGAACCGGCGGATATGTCGACGTGGTACTCGTTTGACGAAAAAGGCTACGCCGACTATCCCAAATACCGAGACGAACAACTTGCTTGACCGCGGGAATTTTCTGGATTCGTTTAACCGTGTGCCCAACGGGCCGCGTTTTGCCAGTCCAAACACGCGGGGCGTTGCCCACGCGGTTAAACGAGAACATGCCGGCTGTCCAACCAGGTTTATTTAATATGAGCGGAAAGACACGACTTATTATTCAGAATCTAGTCCTGGAAAGGATCTCATGACACTCAAAAACAAATTGCAGAACATCGCCGCAACCTCGGCCAAACAGATTCCTGCGGAAGCGCAGGCGATCATGAAACGGTCGACTCAGGCCGTCGCAGACTCGATTCCAAATCGTATGATTCCAGGTGTGGGCGATCCGCTTCCAGCGTTTGAGTTGCCCGATACCAACGGCAACCTGGTCACCTCGGTGGCACTTGCTCGGCAAGGTCCGTTTGTCCTGACATTTTTTCGCGGTAAGTGGTGACCGTATTGCAATGCAGAGCTGGCAGCTCTGAATGGCATTGTCGACAAATTGAGCGAAAAGGGAGTTAAGCTTTTTGCGGTTTCACCACAAACATCAGATAACAACCGTGAGTTGGTGGAAAAGCACCGCTTGAAATTTGAGATTCTTCACGACTCGAAAAACGAATACGTCGCGAAGCCCGATTTAGTGCATGGTTTCGAGCCAGACCTTAAGGAAGTTTATCTTCAACTGGGCGCTAATCTCGAAGAAGTGAATGGTGAGTCTTCCTGGACTTTACCGATCCCAACGCGTGTGGTCGCCGGAAGCGAACATAAGATTCTCTCCATTCAATATAACGCCGATTACAAGTTACGTCCCGAACCAGAAGATGTTCTGTCCGTTTTGCCTTAACTCAAACGTAGACGACTTTAGTCCAAATGCGGATCGAGATCCGGCAAAATTCTGCTCCGGCAAAATTCTGCTCCGGCAATTGGCTAACCCAGTGCCACCAGTTGCTGGCGAACGTTCTGCAATGCCTCTAGCGCGATCTCCAAATACTCGGGGCCGTCTTCCTGGAGTAATTGTTCGAAGTGAGTTTCAGGATCGTCCAGCCAACGGTTGTATGCCGCCGTAAACAAACCCACAAATTCATAGTCGCAAGCTTGCAGAGCGCGAACAAATCCGCGATTGGCGAGCGGCATGACTTGTTCGGGGACTGAGTCGAGTGAGGCCAGCGCAAACACTCCGGCAAAGACGACAAACCTGGCATTACTATCCAGCATCTTCACGGCCACGTTGACCGTCGACTCATCCAGTTTTCCTGATCTTGTCAGCGAACACATCGCCTTCGCTCGGATTTCGTCGTCACGATCCTGGACCAACAAACGAAGTTCCTCAGCAATCGGTTCGTCGACGATCTTCATCCGCTCAGTCGCGGCAATCGAATGAAGAACGATTGCACGATTGCCAGACTGTAGTTTTTCTAATAACAGTGCTTCTCGCTGATGATCCCGTTGATCTTCGAAATCCAACTGGCGAATCGCAACCACTTGTTGCGACGCTGATTTGCTCGACGCCAGCTGTAGCCAATCGTCCTGTGATTGACCCAGCTTTAATGGATTGGGGGCCATCGGTTGAATGAACGAGTCGTTGGTCTTGATTAAATATTTAAGCGATTTCCGCATCGGTTTTTTGACTTCGCTCGGCAGTTCATTGGCCCACTCGGGATCTTTATCGCCGCGTGCCCAAGCTGCGATCGCGCTCGCATAGGCCAGTGAGTGGCTGTCGAGAAACGGTCGAGGAAAAATCCCCCACTGCGTCGAATCCCAAAACGAACCGCTATTGTTGACAAAACCAATATTGCTTTGGAGCATTCCCAGTCCCGTACTGACGACCGCCAGATCGACGATTTCAGGAAAGTGTGCGTAGCCGAACTTATGTTGATACAACAAGTCACAAACGACCTGATTAATCAAGGTTGCCGTTGTGAGCAGTGGCTCCTGTTTCATCTCTGTATTTAGAGTAATCAATCGCTCATCAACATCGTAACTGCCTGGCAGACCGCCAAGACCCTCACATGACCCGCCGCCTCAGCCTCCGCCGCCGCACTTCTCGAGCTGTTCTGGGACGACGGTCAATCGGAGACCGTTGATGTCGTGATAAAGGTGCTCGCCGACGAAACCGATCATCTGGTCCGGGGTTAGCTTGGATTCATATAAGCCGAGCAACGATTTCATGCACAGTACGGGGAGCTTGAACCGATCGAAACCGATGCATTCGGCGATCTGCTGCAAATGAAACTCGACTCTCGCCTTGTCGGTGTCGGGCAAGTTGGGTTCTGATCTAAAAAATGCCATGGACCATCAATGGTTGTACGGAGTGACTGAATGGGTGCAGCATACAAGAATTGGCTGTGCAAGACAGCGCCGAGTTTGCCGAATCCTGGATTACAGGATCTGCCGGAGGGATGGGGAAGGCTGATCGTGCAATTTCTGGATCAGGTGACCGCTGGATTTAACGAAATAAACAACTAACATTTGGAGTGTATGAACGAAACTGGAGCTCCATCATGACGAAAACGACATCGATTCTGAGCCTGATCATCTTGTCTTTCGTTTCATTGGCGCCTGCGGGGTCAGTCCTTCGGGAGAGCAAACCCAAGGAAGGCCAAAACCAGGACGCCAAACAAACAGACGGCGACAAAGTGCCCCAGGCAAAACCCGATCCGCCTGCCTGGGGCGGATTGACCGTTTACCGTTTGGGGACGGAAGTTTCCAAGGCGTCTCATGTCGTAATTCTGATGCATGGGTTGGGAGGGACCGGGAAAGATCTGGTGCCATTAGGCCAAGTCCTCACCGTCAGCGACAGCACCTGTATCATTTTTCCAGAAGCACCAAATGGGTTGCCAAGAGGAGGCCGGGCCTGGGTCCGACAGTCAGCAGACATCCAAAACTCGCGAGACAAAGTCGTCGCGTTGCTTACGTACATCAAACAAAAAACCCCCAAGGCTGAAGTCGTTTTAGGTGGGTTCTCCCAAGGCGCAACTTTGGCCAGTATGTTTTTGGAAAAGGACTCGCAATTGGTAAACGCCCTGATCCTTTTGTCACCGTCCGGACATTTACCCGCCGAATTAACTGGTGCAGCGAAGGACAAACCGTTGGTTTTTCTTGCCCATGGTCGTAACGATGCGGTGTTGCCATTTAAGGGGAGTGACACACTTCAAAAAAAGCTTGTCGAGCATGAATTTGAAGTCGATTGGTTGCCGTTTGAGGGAGGGCACACGATTCCACAAAATGTCGCGATTGGAATCAATCAGTTCTTGGTGCGTCTCCAAGGCCATGAAGTTGCGAACGACAAGTAATCGCTGAAAATTGCAGCCGGCAAAGGAACGACTTCCGCCGGTGCAGGTCTCCCGATCCAATCCACTTTGACAACCGAATGCAGAATGCAGAACAAGGATTTGAGAATGTAGATTGGACTTTGACAACGTTAAATGCCAAAAACGATTACCTCAATTTCGAATCCGTTGACTCTTTCAGGTTTCCGTCCTCTTCACTTCTTCATTCTGCATTCCTTGTTCTTCATTCAAGACCTTACTCACGCATCTTTGCGGACGGCATGGCGGAGCCCGCGTTTGGCGCATCTTCGAACTGCCTACGACTTTATTTGCGTTTGCTTTTTCCTTTGTCAGACTTGGCATAACTCGACTTGCTGAAATCAAACGCGTCACCCAACATCTCTTTAACTTGGGCTTTCTGGTTTGGCTTCAACTTTGAGAGCAAACGATCTCGCGCCTTCTCGCGAAGTTTGGCAATTTCCCGGGCCAAGTCTTCTTCGATTTCCTGTTCTTGTTGTCGCAGCTCATCTGACTGCCGATCCGTGATATCCAGTTCCGATTTGAGTGGGTCACTGGTAAGAATGTCGACGAGACTGCGACGGCGCAATTGTGATTGCATGCGAATCTGTCTGAGTCGAGTCACCTGATGAGGCAGCAATACTGAATTCAAGTCGTTTTGCGATTGTTGACTCATTGCCCGAATTCGACTGGCCAGATTTTCGGTGTCCCTAAAATCCAAACCTCGTATTTGGTCGGCCATGCGGTTTTGAATTTCTGAGTTCAGTCGTTTTAATTCTTCGTATTGGTCATCCACCATTTCAAGGTCCGCGCGGATGTTCTTGTCGGCCAACAATCCAAGCGTACTTGCTTCGGCGTTGTACTTGTTTGCGCTTGCCCCGATTGGCTGATTAAGCGCAATGTCGTTGAGCATCGGGATCATGGCCCGTAATTCTGGACTGCCATTGGGTCCGTAAGCGGTTCGTTTCGCCCCGCCAATGAATTGTTCGTACTCCGCTCGCGACTGAAAAATACCAACGCGTCCGTTATCGTCGTCTTTTTGCGCGAAGGCTGGGACAGCCAGGCCAGCAATCAAAAACGCCATAAATAAGTGATACGATTTCATGATCTTCCAGTCTGAAAAATGTGTAACTAAGAGCGCGAGAAAGCGACGGCGAGTTCGACCGTAACGGGCAGTTTACTATCTTTCTCGAAAAGAGGAGTGGCATATCTGCTGAGCCAGGACGGAAACCATTTTTTATCGTTTTTGCCGTAACTGGATTGGGGCAACGTTTGAACAAATTGACGCACCGACATTGAGGTCACGCCTCCTCGGGTGGGTAAAGTGTTTGTATGTCCACTAATTGTGACCTAACCCGCAAGCTTCGGCAAGCCCCTTGAGAAATAGCAGCCGATAAAATTGAAATCGGCGGCTCTAGCTGCTGATAAAATGCTGATAAAAAGGACTTCAGCAGCTGATAAAATGCTGATAAAATCGTTCTAGCCGCTGATAAAACGGATATCCGGGTTTATCACCTGCAATTGACTTGATAATTACTATCGTTTATCCAATCGCAATTTTCTCGAATTGCTTTCCAACGGCGCTGTTGATCATCCAGCAGCAACTCCGCTTGTAATTTATGAAGATTGTTGTTGGAACTTCTTTTGTATCCTGTTACAATTGGGTGGATTCGTCGCTATCTGTTTCGGCGACGACAGTAAGGAGGTCAGGGATCGATGATCGAAGTCGGATCTCGAGTCATTTATCGAAAAACGAAACACAGCCGCAAACCGGGTCCGCGGGCTGGTGCGATCTCTCCATCAAAACATGGAGACTCTTACGGCTATTTCGTGGACAAGTATTGGGTGGTCGTCGAGCGCAAAGCACCGAATAAATTTGTCGTGCTGACTCGGCGCGGCAAGCGGTTAACGCTTGATGCCGACGATCCTAATCTCAGACCTGCCAATCTCTTGGACCGATTGTTGCATGGCAAGCGTTTTCCCAAGTTCAAAACGTGCAACGATAACGTTAGTTCGGGAAAAGAAGCTCTTCTTCAATGAGAAATCGCAGCTCCAATTCCGGATCATATATACCGCGAATCCGCGCGACCGAAATATCGCATCGAACCAACTCCCGAGAGCTCACAAGCATGTTGCAGTACTCGGATCGATCAATAAAGCGGACGTTTTTTTCAGTTCGCAACCCGGCTCGATAGCTCGATGTACTGACAAGTTCGCGACTCGAAGAAACTAACATAGTCACTTTCAATTGGCGATGGTTGGTAAATTGCCAGAAATCCATAAGGCCGGCAAACGGGTACTCACGGGCAATGGATCGTGTGCCGTAACCTAGATGTTGGACCAGAGATCGTCAACAACTTTGGGCGATATTAATTCTGCAATTCGATTCACCGAAGCTAACCATAAGTTATCCCCCAAATTCGCGCCAATCCTTTGGAACTTCGCTATCTGCCCCAATTCCAAACTGCTTCCGGACCCTGTGCGTGGCGGCACGCTCTTGCTTTCGCCGATGATAAACCAGGCTTCACAAGATATTATAGTTTTGTGATATTTTGTTTAAGAATTGGTTAAGCCCCGCCCCAGGATTTCAGCATTAACTCGAACTCACTTTTCAATAGAAAACCTCAACCTACGCATCTGTCCGTCTGCGCCGCCGGCCACCAGTCTTCCATCGGACGGGTGAACGGCAATCGCGTAGGCCCAACCTTTGATACCAGGTTGATCTTGCATTACTTTCACCTTATTGGCATCGACCACCCGAACGTGCCCATCCACACAAGCCGCCGCGATCAGCGTCTCGTTGAGCCAGGCGATGTTTAAGGGTTCGGATTGCAGTCGGACGTAACGAACCATCCGGCCAATGGTCGGTTGCCAGAATCGAATGGTACGGTCACCCGCCGCCGATGCGACCATCCGCAAGCCGCCCTCGGAGGGACGCAATGCGAGGGCATGAACGGGCTTAGTGTGTTGATTCAGGCTGCGAACAAGCTCGCCCGAATCAATGTTCCAAACGCGCACTGATTGATCATTTCCGGCACTGACCAACGTCTTTCCATCCTTCAAAAGACGTAGGGTTGTGACACCGCGCGAATGCCCGCTGTAGGTGTGTAAGACCTTTTTTTTGTCCACGTCCCAAAGCTTGATTTCACGATCCAGACTTGAGGAAAGCAATTTGGAATCATCGCGCCAGACGAGCGACAATACAGAATCTTCGTGGTCGGTTAACTTCATTAATGATTTTGCGTCTGGCCAGGAAAAGATTTCGACGATTCCTTCTTCCGACGGGTTCCCCCCGCCAATCGCCAGTTGCTTTCCGTCGGGTGAGAAGGCCAGGCAGTGCAGATTGGCGGCCGCGGCCTTGATTGTTTTTTGCTTTGTGAGTTCCGGGTAGCTGAGGATTTGCAGTCCGGCCTGGCTGGTGGCAACAACGTATTTTCCGTCAGGGCTAAACGCCACCGCAGTAATCGGCGGGTCGCTGGCAAACGCACACGAGGCCAACAAACTGCAGGTCAGCAAACTGCAGGCCAGCAAACTGCAGGCCAGCAAACTGCAGGCCAGCAAGATCGGAGCGAAGACCACACGGTCACATCGTTTTGCAGAATTCAATTTGTGTTCTTTCGTTTCTCTAGAACAACCAATGCACACGTATAGGCACGAATTCAGTGCTCGTTATTAGAATTCATAAATCTACCGAGGATACCAGCAATTGTCTGGTACGTTGAGAAAATCCGGACATCCGTGTTATCCGTGGTTTCAACCTGGCGCTTTAGGATTAGACTGTCAAAAGCAATCTACCCATCTTGCTGTAAGCGGGTCGCATGTATCTGCACGGCAGGTTTGGGAGGTTGATATCCAAAAATATTCAGGCAGGTCGATAATGATGAATAAAGGTAATTCAATAGCGGCAGAATTACTTGCGGTGAGTGCATCTGCCTATGCCGCATGTGCAAGCAATCGTTTTCTTGAAAAGCATCCGGACGTAAAAATTCAATTTGGCGAGTCCGCGTTTGTTCACTGGAAAGATCATTTTTGCCAACGCATTCGTGAACTATCTGCCGCGATGAACGAAAAACAGCCTGCGCTATTCTTGTCTCGAGTCCGTTGGTCTCGAGCTGCGTTTCTCGCTCGGGAGGTTCCCGAGAATCTGCTTCGCGAAAGCCTGGTTTGTCTGGCCGAAGTTCTGGAGGAAGAATTACCAGAGGTCTGTTGCAAGGCTCCAACCAAGTACATCACAGCAGCCGTGAAATCGTTCGAATTGTTGGAAGACAAGGCTGCCGAACTCGACACGAACGATCCCATTTCCAAACTGGCGATGCAATATTTGCTACAAATACTTGAGGGGAACACCGCGGGTGCGATCGAGCTGATAATTGAAGCGCAAGACAAAGGAATGTCATTTGAAAACATATATAAGGTGTTGATAACGGCGCAACGTGAGATCGGCAGGATGTGGCACGAGGCCGAAGTCAACATTGCCGAGGAACATATTGTTACCTCGACAACTGAACGCACCATGGCCGTATTAACCTACAAGGGCGAAAGGCAAACTTCGAATGGCTTAACGGTGGTTGCCGCGGCCGTTGCAGGTAACGCACATGATATCGGGGTCCGTGTGGTGTCCGATTTTTTCGAACTCGCAGGTTGGCGAGTTGTTTGCCTTGGGGCCGATTTACCGGCGATTGAGATTGCTCGGGCGGTTAGTTAC
This sequence comes from uncultured Pirellulaceae bacterium, assembly GCA_947259675.1. Lineage (GTDB taxonomy): Bacteria > Planctomycetota > Planctomycetia > Pirellulales > Pirellulaceae > Mariniblastus. Next base: position 2,444 of record CAMYNE010000023.1, on the reverse strand, counting down.
TTCGACGCCTCGCTCCTCTTGTTGTCGGCCGCACTTAGCACGCAACTAAAGGCGGTTCGCCAAACCGTGCACGCCGTGCGTCAATTGGACACAAAGTGCAAGATCATGGTTGGTGGTGGTGCACTACAAGACGCTCCGGATATTTGGCGACAACTGGGAGCTGATGCTTCTGCGTCCACTCCTTCCGACGCCGTGCTGACCGGTTTAGGTTTGATTGAGAATTGAACGTTGAGTAACCGCCCATTCGGATTGAGTTTGCTTGTTTGAGCGTTGTGGCGTTTCTGAGTTCTCCGGGAGGAGGGCACCTGAGTATGTCGCTACTCTTAAAGGGAAAACTGATGAATTTTCAAAGATGTCTTCGCGGTCGATTCCCGGGCTCCCAGAATTGTCAACGTGATTGATACAGCCAGTATGACGACTGGTTTGACCCCCAAAATCGAGGGATTTGGTTATTGTGAATTCAGGATCGCATTGGTAGGCTATTACCTTCCCGCACGGTCATGCTGTGTTTATTCCCGACGGAGCGCTAAACTATTTTTCACGCGCGTTGAGACGGCTAAATCTTTGCAAATCAAGATACGACGCCTGTGCAGTTCTCATTCGCAATTGTGGTTGAACTCAAATCGACGTTTTTGCCTCGTTGAAAACGAAGATTTTGGTCGTTCGCCAAACGGGGACCGAATCAGGTGAATCTCAATCATAGCCACAAACCCTATGCGCCTCCGGATTCCAACCTGGTAGATCGTCTGCACTATTGGACCAAACAACAGCCAGCTCAGCCCGCGTTCTATTACTTGGATCAGCAAGAGCAGGTAACGCAGCTAACCTACTCAGAACTCTATCGGCAAGCGCGAGCGATCGCTGTCCAGTTGACCGAGATGGGGCTTAACGGCGAACGTGCTTTGTTGTTGTATCCGCCAGGGCTGGATTTCGTTGCGGCGTTTTTTGGATGCCTGTTCGCGGGAACAACTGCCGTTCCAGCTTTGCCACCGCGGCGGAATCGAAACATGGCTCGTGTCGAAGCTATCAGCGAAAACGCGCAGGCAGCCGTCGTGCTATCTGTTCAGGAGATCGTCGAACGGTCAGCGAATGTGTTGGATAATGCGCCGCACCTGAAGCAAGTTGAGTGGCTATCGACGGACCAGATTTCTTCGGAGCTGGCCAACGAATGGTTTGGTTCGGATTTGTATGACGACACGCTTGCGGTTCTGCAATACACGTCTGGTTCGACGGGTCAGCCGAAAGGCGTAATGCTGACGCACGCGAATCTGATGCACAACTGTTCGTTGATCACGCATGGATTTGCAGCCGATCGAACGAGTTTGGGACTTTCCTGGTTACCCACTTATCACGACATGGGTTTGATTGGCGGAGTCCTCAACCCGCTCTACGTCGGCCGTCCAAATGTTCTCATGTCGCCAATGTCGTTTTTACAAAAACCGATCCGCTGGTTGCGCGGGATCAGCAAATTCAACGTTACAATCAGCGGCGGCCCTAATTTCGCCTACGCCCTGTGTAACGAAAAAATAACGGACGAAGATTGCGAAGGCCTGGATCTCAGTAGTTGGAGAGTGGCCTATAACGGCGCTGAACCGATCCGCGCCGAAACACTTGCGAAATTCACCGAGAAATTTAAGCCATACGGTTTTCGAGCCGAATCACATTATCCTTGCTACGGAATGGCGGAAACGACCCTGATCGTTAGCGGTGCGGATTGTCGGAAACGACCGGTTGTCAGAGCGGTTGACGCAAAACAACTTGAAAAGAACCACGTCGTCCTGGTTTCCGATGGAGCCAGTTCTGCGCGCCAACTGGTTGCCTCCGGACAAATCTTGTCAGACCAACAAGTCTTGATCGTTGACCCTGTGACTTGCGAACCATTGTCGACTGACCAAGTCGGAGAGATTTGGGTTAGGAGCGATAGTGTTGCCCGAGGTTATTGGAACAACGAAGAGGAAACGAAACGGGCGTTTCAGGGACGGCTCGCAAACAGTGATAACGGTCAGTTCCTGCGAACCGGTGACCTGGGGTTCTTTCATGGTGACCAGTTGTTTGTAACGGGTCGCACCAAAGACCTGATCATTATTAACGGTCGAAATCTGTATCCGCATGATATCGAGTCGATTGCGGAACAGGCTCACAAGGCGATTCGAATCGGTAGTGTTGTCGCGTTTTCGACTGAGATTGACAATTCCGAACAACTTGTCATCGCCCAGGAATTGGACCGCGGGCACCGAAAACACGACACCCGAGAAATTACGGCGGCGGTCCGTAAAGCTGTTTTTGAATTTCTGGAAGTCGCGCCTCACACGATCGTGCTTCTGAAAACCGGAAGTCTGCCCAAGACGTCCAGCGGCAAAGTCCAACGCCAAGTCTGTCGAGAAAAATACCTGGCTGGACAACTTGATACGCTTGCCCAATGGCGGCGGGGTGAGGAATCTGAG
>CAMYNE010000022.1 GCA_947259675.1 uncultured Pirellulaceae bacterium | reverse complement strand
TTTCTGCAACGATTTGACAGGCCAAATCGTCACCGCCAGCGGCAACCTCGGAAACCATCAGGGCCGAAAGTGGTGAAGCCTCGCCAATCAGCTGGGTCAAAATGCTATTTCGTCGCTCGGTCAAAGCCTCCTGAGTACGAGCGACGATCGCCGACGCACTCGCGTACGCTTCCAGATGTCCCTTGTGGCCACACCCACACATCCGAGCGGCATCGGTTGTATCGATGACGATGTGGCCCACTTCGGATCCATGACTGTGAGAGCCGTCGATCGATTGATTATTGACGATAATTCCACCGCCAACTCCCGTTCCCAAAGTAATCAGCACCGTGCTGTCATGATTTCGGCCAGCTCCAACCCAAAACTCGCCGTAGGCTGCTGCGGCAGCATCATTGGCAAATGCAACGGGTTTGTCCAGGGCGGTGGCAAGCGCATCCCGAACAGGAAAGTTTCGCCAAGCGGGTAGATTCCCCGGCGTCAAAATCAATCCGCGGGAAATGTCCATTGGGCCGGGCGTACCTAAACCAGCAGCTTCCACATCCGACCAGGATCATGACGATTCATCTATGAGCTGATCAAGGACTCTCCTGGCCTGGTCGATTGCCGCTTGAGGGCCAAGCTCCTGCTGCGTCGGAAATTTGGTCGCAGCGACGATTTGCCCAGCATTGTCGACAAGCCCAACCTTGATATTCGTTCCGCCGACATCGACGCCAGCGAACAAAGGCAACTGGACATTTTCGGAAGCTTTGATTTCGGACATGGACGCAAAGAGTGGCAAAGCCGCCAACTTCTTTCCTGTTGTTCATTTTCGTTGGTACTTGCGGGAGTCGATAACTAATCGAATTTTATCGAAAAGACATCGGCCAATAAAAGCAAACGGCCCAGTATAAAAACTGGGCCATTTCGTTACAACTTCTTGTTCGCTATCAGGTTAACGCCTTTCACTGACAAGGCCTATTTTAAAGCACACTTTTGTTTTCCAAGTCGCGTATGAGGTCTTCGATTCTTTTGTCAATCCGATCGTTGATCTTTTTGGTCATGGATTCGATTTCTGTCTCCATCTGTTTCTGCAGATTCTTCTTTTTTTCTTCATAATCCTTGTCTGACTTTTTTAACCGGTTGATTCGTTGATCGTAGCGGTTTTTAAGCCGCTGGCCTAATTGCTTAATTTGGCGTTCTCGTTGGGCTTCCAACCGTTTGATTTGGGAGCGGGCATCGGTCGCTTGTCCAGGCGGCCGTTTCTTTGAGTCCGGTTTCTTTTTCTCGGCTTGAGGTTTTTTGGTTTCTTGTTGTTTGGCTTTTTGTTCATATTCAGCCATACTTTTTTCTCTTTTGGCTTTTTCGTCGGCTTTGGCCATTTCCTCCAAGGCAGCTATAAGCGTTTGTTTTTCAGCTATGAGCTTTTGTTTTTCCTCCGCGAGTTGTTTTCGCGTAGCTTCAAGTTGCGCCTTTTCCTGTTGGGCCGATTTCGGATCACTTCCTTTCGGCGAACTCTGCATTGCCTCTTGTTTTGCAATCGCTCGTGCGACTCTTAGGTCGCCGGACTTTCGCTCAAGTTGAGCCATTGCAATTTCGGCCTTTTCCCATTGTTCGCGTGCCCTTTTTTCCGACGAATTGGCACGGCGTTCGGCAGCCCGAGCCCGTTCTTCCATCGAGCGGGCTTTTTGTCGCAAGGCTTGATGTTCAGCCTCAAACACGGCCAGCTCTTTTCTCAAACGTTCCAATTCTTCAACATTGACATTGGTGCCAGGCTTGGATAATTTTGCTTCAACCAGATCGGTGACCGGCACGTCACTAAGAGACCCCTGCTCTTTCGGTTCGTCGACGGATTTAGCATCTAAGCGTGGTTGATTCACCTGCCCTGGAGGTCCTTCAGGCTGGAAATCCGGCGCTTCGGCGGATGGGGACACAACGGCTTGGCGGCAGATCGGCAACGGCCGTACGCGATAGTGACGGGTATACGGATTGATTCCGTAGTATTCCCACATCGGTTTTATGTTGCTGGAAGGATAATTGCTGGGTTGGACCCAATGCTGTCCATCGACCATCGCTGGAAGAGAAAAACCTGAGACAATCACTGCGACGATCAGATAGATCGAGACTGATTTGATTCGCAACATAATTACACTCCGATGAAAAGCACGTCTGGGGTGTCGAAATACCAATCTGCATTTTACCAAGAAATGTGTTGCCTCAAACTAGATAATCGGCAAACCCTCAGATAATAAAAGTCGGTCGCCGCGAGATCCTTTTCGCCTCGGCGAATTACAGCTCCCTCAAGGTGGCTGATTGTTGCTGAAGTATCATTCCAATCGGCGGTTTCGTGCCCGCCGCCGATTTGTATTTGTGCGCGTGAATTCCTGGTCGTGCCAAATATTTCTAACCCTTTGACTCTGGTTCCTACGCCGATACGCCAGATTCTATCCCTTCGGGCCGAGCCAGCTGAGCATTAGATAACAGCTGTAAATGACTACACAGCTAACCACGAACGTTCCAAAATTCAGTAGCCAGCGACCGCCGCGAATGTTTTTTCGCGCGGCGATCTGAGCGACGACTGTGATAAACGCGACAATCGAGAACTTGAAATAAACCATGCCGCGAATGCCCCATCGCGAAAGAAAGTAATTTGCGAGCGCGTTGGACTCGCGAAAGCCTTCCAGGTTGAGCAAAATGTAAGTCATGAAAACATCAAGCGCGTTAACCAGGATGAACCAACACGTTTCGCGTTCCAGAGGTAGCTCGTGTTTCCAAATCGACTTTTTGGCTTTGCCCGTCTCGGTTGCAGGTGAGGAATCCTGTTGTGGTTGGCCGCCGTCGTTCATATCAGCCTTGATCAGATTCCTGGGACGGGGTTGGCTGACCAATCGCGGTCGCAAAGGCGGTTGCGTAACCTTGAGTATGTGAAATGCTGATCAACATTTTCGAGATGCCTTTTGAATCGCAAATCTCTTTGGCGACGCCACCTAGTTGAACAACGGGCTGACCGCCGGGCAGGGTCTGGATCTCCAAGTCTCGCCACTTGATCCCTTTGGCCCAACCGGTGCCCATGGCTTTCAAGATTGCTTCTTTTGCGGCCCATCGTCCGGCATAATGTTGCACCGCCGATCTTCGTTTCCCACAGTATTCGACTTCTAAAGGCGTAAAGACACGATCAATAAAGATTTCATCATGTTTCGCGATCATCTGTGCGATGCGTTCACATTCGATGATATCGGTACCAATTCCAACCACGTTCATAGCAGATCAAAAAAAAGAACATCTGAATGGCCGTTCAAAAGATTCAAACGATACCTCAGGTAACATCTTACGCCGAAGCGAAAGTCGAGGAAACACGCCAATCACAGACTTCATCAAGTGTCCCGGCCGATCCGATCCGGATGGGAGTAACCGAATTGGTTTAGAATCTTGTCGTATTTTGCGTTCAACGCAGCGATCGACTCCGGCAATAATTTGTCTTGATAATCACCCGGGATTACACGGCGACGATGTTGATTGTCAGGCACAAACTCATTTCGGTATTTTCGCAATAAGTTCCGTTTCAAGTGCCGGTTATTTCTAATTCCGGGAGTTGTCAAAACTTGATCCAGCCAGCTTGGGAAATCCAAGACCATGGTTTCGTATTGGACGATAGTCACCCGAGGATGATCGATCAAATCAAAGATGGGCGCGAAACGATCCAGCAAGTCGCGTTTGCTATACAAGTGTGCGTTGACGACAAATTCGTCGATTGACACCCGCTGTATTTTTTCACGTCGGGCAAGATCTTCTTGAGTCCAATGGTCTGTCGTGTGTTGCCATCCGAGCGAAAAAAATTCGGAAACTAGAATGTCCCGCGGATCTCGAATCTGCACGATATGGCGAATGTCGTCCAATCTGTCGAATTCGTACGAATGAATGTTTAAATTCCGCTCGGGACAAAGGATGAAATCGTGGTCAATTCCGCTTTGGATTTCTTGATGGTTGGGCGGCTCGTTATTAACTGAATAAAATGCTGTCTGCTGTCTACCGGCAATGTCTCGAAAAAATTTGAACAAAAACATCGAGCCCGACTTATGGAGCGCATGAACAATGGTTCCCTTTTGCCGACCGCGATGAGATGAATTTGTTCTATTTCGAGAGAGCCACATACTTGGTCACATCGGATCGAATATTGCCGTATCCAGTTATTTCAAACCACACGCTTCCTGAGCGCGTTTCAACACCTCACCTGCTTTTTTCCTGGCTGTCGCGGCTCCGTCTCCCAGAATCTGTCGAATCTCTTCAGGTTTAGCAGCCAGCTCGGCCCGCCGTTCCCGGGCAGGAGCAAAATAGTTCGCTGCCGCATCGGCAAGCGCCTTTTTGACTTCTCCGTAACCGAAACCTCCTTTGCGGTACAATGCCGCCATTTCTTCTCGCTCCTTGTCATTTGCAAACAACGAGTACAACTGATAAAGGTGGTCGGTGTCCGGATCTTTCGGCTCCTCCATCGGTCGCGAGTCGGTTGCAATTCGCATGACTTTTTTGCGAGCCGATTTTTCGTCCTCGAAAACCTCGATGAAATTACCGTAGCTTTTCGACATTTTTTCGCCGTCGGTGCCTGGAACTTTGGCACTGGAATCGAGAACCTTTGCTCTCGGTATGACGAAAACCTCGCCGAACTGGTGATTGAATCCTTGCGCGATGTCGCGACATACTTCGATGTGTTGAGTCTGATCTGCGCCAACCGGAACGATGTCCGAGTCGTACGCCAGAATATCGGCCGCTTGAAGGACCGGGTAGGTGAACAGTCCCGTAACGGAAGTCAGCCCTTTCGCAAGTTTGTCCTTATACGATACGCAACGCTCAAGCAGCCCCATCGGCGCACCCGACATCAAGATCCAACACAACTCGGAGACTTGTGGAACATCGGACTGGATGAAAAGTACCGCGTGATTTGGATCCAGCCCCAGGGCTAGCATGTCCATCGCCGTGTCAATCGAATTTTGGTGTAGCTGTTCCTTGTCGCGAATCGTCGTCAGGGCATGCAGGTTAGCCACGAAGTAATAAGCGTATTCTTCGGTCTGCAAATCGATGTACTGCCTGATCGCTCCGAAATAATTGCCCCAATGTGGACGACCTGTTGGCTGGATGCCTGATAAAACTCTCATAGGTTCAAAATCTTTGGCAAAGAAGCGGATTTTAGTCTTGCTCGCATTCGTAGGTCTAATGGGGAGGCGTTACACGATCATTGACGCAAAGTACAGAATCCAGACGTTGCCCATCATAAATCCCAGACTCAATTCGTCATTCTGCATTCCTTGCTCTTCATTCTTCATTCACGTGCAGGACCTTGAGATTCGACGTAGATGTGAGGCTACTAAAAGTAATCGGGAAGAACAAGGAATTGACGTGAAGAAGATCGCGTTAGCGGCGCAGTTAGCGGCGCAAGATCTACTCATTTGAATATGTCTACAAAACTGAACAAAAAACAACGAAAAAACACCAGACATCTTGCCTGGCGTTTTAGTTAATTCTGGCTCAACCGATGAGCCGTCACCATCCTTGGATGTTCGTTTAGAGAAGCCCGCCGTGTGTTCGCAGCGGATTCATATGGTCTGGTTGGTCGAGGAACCAAAAACGATGCCATTCGTCTCGCAACGCACGCAGATCTTCAGATGTGTAAATCAATTGGCGAGCACGTATAGCGGGATCCGCGTCGTAGATCGGCAAAAAGCATCCAACGCTGCTGCTCAAGGCCATGGCCAAAAGCGCTGCGGTAACAAGCCGACGCATGATAGTTCCTCCGTGAAAAAATATGTTCCACATCGCCGTGGAATGTCCTGTTCTGCTGTAATCGGCAAAATTGCAAATGCAATGATTGCCGCCTGGTGATCTTCAAATTCGAAAAAACTCGAAGTAAATGTGAGATCGTCCAGTCAGGCTTCAAAAGTTAATCCCTAAAGACCAAATATTCGACAAACTCTAACACCGGCTCAGATTTGCATGCACTTATCGGGCTATATGAAAAAAGGGCGATCTAGGAAAAGCCATTTTTTCTGGATTGATAGCATGCAGAATCAGTGTCTGCAACTTGCCGCGATCACACGACTGAGTTTATGCAAGCACAATCAAAAAAATACACCCGCTTCCGACGAATCGGAAGCGGGCTTATTCGTAAGGGATCTATGTCTAGATCCCGACGAGTGGTGGCTTGCCACAGGCAACCCGCCGGCAGCCTGTTTTTAGGCTTTGCCACCTCGTCGGCTAGTACAGAAATATTTCACAAAGACACCTCCTTTCGTTTAGGATCAATCCGTCCCACGAATCGGAGCCGAGAATGATTCGTGGTCAGGTATCAACTGTCGTGCCGCGTAAGCACGACCCAACATTCGTATTGTGTCGTCGATTCCCCTCCGAATCAATCGGAATCTGGGATAATCGCCAGATGCCTCGTAAAAACCGTTTTTACGTACCGACACTTGAAATGATGCGCAGCCCGATCACCGGGTTCGCGAATTTTCTCTTCAAATTTTGTTGTTTCCCCGGTTTTTGTGTGCGATTGTTGCTGTTTTTGATCTTGTCGGGCGACAGCGGCATTTCACCGGTTTGGCAAAATACCAACTTCAAACCGGTCACTTCACTTCCCTCGTGATGGGTCCTTTGCGGTGAATTGGGCACTTGTGCCCGAAAAAAGACAACTCAAAGCGGCCATCGCGACGAAAAAACTTACCCGCGAAGAGTTCGATTAATGCGTTGATTAGTTGCAACCGATCTGATAACTTTGTGGGTTCGTGGTTGATTTGTCACCTTCTTGGACGGGACAGATTGGCCGGTTACTTCAACCTTTTGCCATGCAAAAACGCATGCAACGTTGGACAGAGCCGCTGCTCGAATCGTCATTGACGTCCCTTTAACCAAAAGTCGCGTCGCATTTCGTTGTCTCAGCAGACATGTCCCAAAAGAGAACTAATGGTAAATCAGAACCTGATCAACACGCTTGAAGACGACGACATTTCCCAACAAATGGGCGACTTGTTTTCCACCACGGTAGAAGGCGTCGACGATCTTGAATTGGCCGAGATCTATTTTCCTGATGGAATTGGAGCGGAGCAGAAATACACGATCAACGAAATCGTCGAAGGCAAGATCGTCCGCGTTGACGATGAAGCAGTTGTGGTTGATGTAGGATTTAAGAGTGAAGGAACGATCCCGCGAAACGAATGGGAAGACACACAAGACCCACCTCAGGTTGGCGACGTGATTAAGGTTCTCATCGAAGACCTTGAAGACGAAATGGGATCGGCCGACGATCCTGCTGGATTGATCGCGGTCAGCAAACGTAAAGCGGATCACATCATTCACTGGAAAGAGGTGATCTCGAAAGTCAAGGAAGGCGACATCGTCACGGGTACCTGCACTCGAAAAATCAAAGGCGGTCTGCTTGTTGATATCGGTGTTCAAGTATTCCTGCCGGCCAGCCAGGTCGACATTCGACGACCGGGCGATATCGGTGACTACATCGGTCGTGCGGTCCAGTGCGAAGTTCTCAAAATCGACGAACAACGTCGCAACATCGTCGTCAGTCGTCGTTCGTTAATCGAGAAAGAACGAACTTACGCACAACAAAAACTATTGGCCGAATTGGAAGTCAAACAAATTCGCAAGGGTGTCGTCAAGAACATCGCGGACTTTGGTGCATTTGTCGACTTGGGTGGAATCGACGGTTTGCTGCACATCACCGATATGTCACACACGCGGATTTCTCACCCCTCGGAAATGGTCTCGATGGATCAGGAAGTCGAAGTCGTCGTCCTCAACATCGACCGGGAGAAGATCAAGATCGCTCTCGGCATGAAACAGATGTTGCCGAACCCATGGGACAATGTCGAAGAAAAGTACCCCATCAACACGGTTCACACCGGCGAAGTTGTCAATGTGATGAACTACGGTGCGTTTGTAAAACTCGAACCGGGCATCGAAGGCTTGGTTCACATTTCGGAAATGTCCTGGGTTAAACGTGTGAATCACCCCAGCGAACTGGTCAATATTGGCGACGAAATTCCAGTTGCCGTGTTGGGTATCGACAAATCGGGCGAACAGATGTCGCTCGGCATGAAGCAGACCCAGGACAATCCTTGGGACAAAGTCGAAGCCAAATATCCGATCGGCGAAGTCATCAAAGGCCGAGTTCGCAACCTCACCAACTACGGTGCGTTTATCGAACTTGAAGAAGGTATCGATGGTCTGCTGCACGTTTCGGATATGTCCTGGACTCGAAAGATCAGCCATCCGAATGAGATGCTCGAGAAAGGGCAGGAACTCGAATGCAAAATTCTCGCGGTTGACACCGACCGTCGTCGAATCGCGCTAGGTCTCAAGCAGATGAACGAAGATCCTTGGAGTTCCGATATCCCTGGCCGCTACCAACCGGGTCAAATCATCAAAGGCGCCGTCACCAAGATCACAAACTTTGGCGTGTTTGTTGGCCTGGAAGACGGTCTCGAAGGCCTGCTGCATATTTCCGAGTTGGCGGATCACAAAGTTGAAAACCCGGAAGATCTTGTCAAAGTCGGGGACGAACTCGAGGTGAAAATCCTTCGAGTCGACACGGAAGATCGCAAAATTGGTCTCTCCAAACGACGAGTCGACTGGAGTGACGAAGAAGAGGCTGCAGCAGCGAAAGAACATGGAGGGGGCGAAGTGGCAAGCCCGACACCGGCCGGCAAACCGCGCACGGATCTCAAGGGCGGCCTTGGCGCAAGCGGACCGTTGTTTAGCGCTGCCTCCGAGGAAGCCCAAGAAGAAGTCGTTGTGGAAACAGCGGCGGAGCCTGTTGAAGAAGCTGTCGCAGAAGAGGTAGAGGCTGAACCGGCGGCCGAAACTACCGAAGACGCGGCAAGCGAAGACGAAAATAATGCTTAGTTAGTCGTATTTGCGAATTAACAATATCGAGCACCGGACTCAATTTGGGTTCGGTGTTTTTTTTGACCAAAGGACAATCCAGATCACCACCGTCCGAATCTCGATCGTCATTGTGTTAATTTGCGTCGATTGATAGTTGCCGGTATAACGCAACAAAGAACCAACTCTAGGCATCTAACACATGAAGTACAACGAACTTAACGAACAAGAAGCCGATGTGATTCTGCGCAAAGGGACGGAAATGCCGGGAACCGGCGAATACACCGATCTCGATCAACCTGGCACCTACATCTGCCGACAATGTAATGCCCAGCTGTATCAGTCGGACCAAAAGTTTCATTCGGGATGCGGTTGGCCAAGTTTCGACGACGAGATTCCCGAGGCGGTCAAGAGGGAACCTGATGCGGATGGATTCCGCGTTGAGATTTTGTGCGCAAACTGCGATGGCCACCTGGGTCACGTCTTCGAAGGCGAACAATTGACGGACAAAAACATCCGCCATTGTGTCAACTCGATTTCAATGATCTTTGTTCCAGAAGGCGAAGAAATTCCCGACAAGATTGTTCCCGAGTAAAGCATTTCCAATTTTGAGCCAAGCATCTGGACGTGCTCATTACACTTATTTTTTGCGCTTCATCACTCGAGTCTGGTCGCCGACGTGCCGAGTCATAGAAATGACTCTGCCAGATTTATCGCGTTCGAAAGTCAATGACATCGCCGGACTCTGTTTGACAAACCAGCGGCCTTCTTCCAAAGCCGGACGCAGTTGCAATTCCAAATTAGGCGGAGCCTTGACGCTAAGCACCTTGTCTTTCACGAAGATTTCAACATCTGCCTTGGCTTCTTCATCGTAATACGTGCCGACCAAAGCCTGCATTTGTTCATCGGAGACGACACGATTCTTCGCCAACTCCCTGGCCCGTGCCGTTCCCTTGCGGGGCACTTCGAATGTTTGGCCGGCTTGGTGCAGTCTCAAAAGGTCCACCTGACCCGCATCATTGCGATCGAACGATACGGTTACCTGTTTTGGTGCGATGGCGAACGCCCATTCGCCTTTGTCGTTTGGCTCGAATAATTCGAACGCCATTTGACTGGGGATATCCAGAGTCAGTTTGCCGTTTTTTACTATGACTGTGAATTCCTCGTTATCGAATGCTGCAAAGTTGGCAATAAACGTGCCAAGATAGGGCATATATTTTTCCGGGATCGCCTCCGCGACGACTGCCTCGCCTGGGTGAATCAACAGTCGATCGATTTCGCCCTCCAGTCTTATCACCGATGTTCCTCCCCGCGACTGAGTGAAATAGAGAACCAGCAGTTCGCGATCGGGCCACACCCATGCGGCCGTTCCATCAGATCCGCTGTGCCCAAAAATCGCGGGGGTCGCTTGGTCGTTGTCTTTTTCGCGGTAGAGGATCATCATCTGGCCATACAACGCCTCCATACCGCGAAACTCGGTAGGATATCGCTGGTCCGAGCCGAGCATTTTCATCGGCGAAACGGGTTTCATGATGCGCGCCATTGCTTCCTTCGAGAGAATTTGTCGCTCGCCAGTTTTGCCGCCGTTCATCAGCATCGTCAAAAACCTGGTATAGTCTGCGGGCGTCGAGTAGATCGTCTGCGAACCCCATGCAAACGGATAAAATGCCTTGTCTTCCGGTTTCCAGAAGCGCGCCCATGCGTTCGCGGTACCAACGTGCAAACTTCCGATGCGGGCAAATCTTGGATCGCTCGGATCGATGCCGTAAAAAGTGTCACTCATTTCCAACGGCTGAAAAATTTCGGCAGTAACAAATTCATCAAGCTTCTGGCCGCTTACCTTCTCTACAACTGCACCCAAAACATCAGAGCCAGCATCGCTATACCAGAATTTGCTGTCTGGCGCAAATTCCGGACCATTGTCACCGGTGGCATCGGCCTGTTCCAAGAGGTTTGGATACTCATCGATCTTTTCTTTCAGAATTGTAAGCGGCAATCCGGAGCGATGCGTTAGCAATTGTCTGATCGTAATGGATCGGGATTTGTCGTTGTCGAAACCAGGTAAATACTTGCTCACCGCATCGTCGAGTCCAAGTTGATTGCGGTCAATAAGTATTTGCGCTGCCACGCCTGTCACCGGCTTTGACATGGATCGGATATTGCAAATCGTGCCTTTTGTCCAAGGCG
>CAMYNE010000021.1 GCA_947259675.1 uncultured Pirellulaceae bacterium | reverse complement strand
CGATTCCTTTCATCATCCGATAATCGAACGTCATTTGTCGTTTGCCATCTACATCATGGAACTGTTCTGAGAAATGCACGCTCCTACATGCCTGCTTGAGTTCGTCTGTAGTCGCCAAGTCGAGATCGTGAGTTGAAATAGCACCGATTGCATCTTCGTCAATCAACTTCCGGACGACGCGGCTCACTGCAATTTGACGTTCGCGAGAATTTGTGCCTTGCAAAATTTCGTCAAGCAGAAACAACATGGACTTGTCACTTCGACCGGAAAAAGATCTAGCGGTATCGACAATCTCCTTCAATCGTTTCAGCTCGGCCATAAAGAACGAAACACCGTCGGCTAGCGAATCGATGATGCGCATACTCGATTCGATATGCACAGGCGGTAATGTCATCTTGCTGGCACAAACCACGCTCCCCATTTGCGCCAATATCGCATTCACGCCGATGCTTCGCAGGAGCGTACTCTTCCCGGACATATTGGAGCCGCTAACCAGTAGCACCGTACCTGGCGGTCCCACCTGAACATCGTTGGCGACCCGTTTGTGGTCCAACAGCGGATGTCCCAGCTGCTTGCAATCGATCAAGACTTCTGTTTTTGAGGAAATTTGCAGCACCTCGGGAAACTTCCATTCTGGATGATCGGCTTTTAATTGGGCGAGTGCACATAAAGCTTCCCACTGTCCCAGGTCCTCAAACCAACCTCTTGCTTTGGCGCCCGTTCTGGCCTTCCATTTTTCCAAAAGGTCGAGAATGTGAATGTCCCAGAAAAAAAGAAATTCGAAAACCAAATAGACAATAAACAGAATTCCGTTTCTTCGAATATTGGCCAACCATACAAGTATTCCGAGCTTATTAATCTGTTTTCGTGCGTCGTTATCGGCCACAAGCATACGAGTCTGAAGTTCCTTCAGCCGAGTTGACTTGGCGGGATGGTCGGCCACCATGTCGAAGAGGGAAATATAGGAATTGATTTCATCACGTCGCGACGAAATCATGTTGAACACATCGTGCATCGAACCGGCGTAAAAAACGGACAGAAAAAAGTTGATCGGCATCAACACCATTAGGGCAGGGCCCGAAATCGTTAACGGAATTACGCTGAATAGCGTCAGCGTCATCGACAGCAATGCTGTGACACTGGTCAGTCTGGCCAGCCACAGCAACCACATTTTGCCTTGTAGCCAGCTTTCACTTTCGGACCATTCAACAAACTGGCTGGGCCCAGTTTGACCAGCCGATAACTGCTCGCAGTTGAGACGAAATTGTTCGCGCCATTCAAAATCTGGAGCCAATTCAGCCACGGACTCTTGACGCAATAAGATCTCGTCGGGCCGTGCACCTTCGCAGACCCAACTCGTCAAGACACTGGTGCCGAGTGGAGTCTTTGTGATGCCAAGGGACGAAACGATCGGGGAATATCGACTTCGATCGTACGCAGGTTTTTCCAATCGCGATCTACTCGGGCAATCGACTCGCTATGCATATTGGCTAACAGCGACGCTTTGCGCATCTCGATCTGCATTCGCTCGTGGTAAACAGCCACCGCAAGAAACGCTACGAAAATCAATCCCGCCACCCAGACCCAAGGTGTCGACACGCCAGCGACTTTGTTGAGCGCCAAAAAAAGCGGAACTAATGAAAGTAGAAACAAAAATCCGCGCAAATAGCCTACTTTGCTCCAACGTCCGGCAATACCCTTAACCTTGGCCTGCTGTTGCTCCAGCTTCGTCTGGTATCGAGCGAGTACTTGTTCGAGCGTTGTAAGCAATTGCATAGTTCGACTTCGTGATGGCGGGTCTTGTTTGGGAAGCTGGAGCGTGCCCATTTGGTCAAACCATTCTTCTGGCGAGGTCGTTTTACCGCACACCCAATCGGCGGCGGGTCCCGTCGCGCGGTTGGCAATCTGTCGACTAAATCCCTTGCAGCTCCGTTGCTCTTCTAACTCGTTCAATCGCAATCATAAACGCAGCCGTCCGAAGACTGACATTTTTTTCATTGCCCATCGTCCAGACATCCTCAAATGCGGACGACAAAATCGAATCGAGTTGTGCACGTACGCGATTCAAATCCCAACTGTAATACTGGCGGTTCTGGACCCATTCGAAATAACTGACCGTCACGCCTCCCGCGTTGGCCAAAATGTCGGGCAACACCAGAGTACCGCGGTCAAACAGGACTTCGTCGGCGTAGGCATGGACTGGGCCATTGGCACCTTCAATAATATATTTGGCTTTGATATCGTCGACATTTTCCATCGTGATCACGCCGCCGATCGCTGAAGGAACCAAAACGTCACAATCAAGGCTCAACAATTCGGAATTTGAAATCGATTCGGAACCGACAAAACCTTCCAATGAACCGTGTTTAATCACGTAACTGAGTGCAGCGGGAATATTCAATCCGTCTTTGTTGTAGTAGCCGCCACTAATATCGCTAATGGCAACAATCTTGAACTCGGATTCATGCATATACTTTGCGGCGTGCGAACCGACGTTGCCAAAACCCTGGATGGCAACGCTAATGTCTTTGGGACGACGGCCAAGTCGCTTTAGCAATTTGAAGGCGAGAATCCCGCAACCACGACCTGTTGCTTCTTCGCGGCCCGCCGCGCCGTAGTCTTCGACAGGTTTGCCAGTGATACACGCCGGATTGAAACCGTGGTACTTTTCCCATTGATTGCGGATCCAGCTCATCGTTTCCCCGTTGGTACCCATATCGGGAGCAGGAATGTCCTTGTCGGGACCAATAATCTCGTGAATTTGGTCGACGAACTTGCGGCTGATCCGTTCGGTCTCTTTCCGAGAAAGATTTCTCGGATCAACACAGATACCTCCTTTTGCGCCGCCATACGGAATGTTGACAACGGCCGTTTTCCAAGTCATCAACGAAGCGAGTGCTCGCACTTCGTCAAGATCCACATCCCAATGGTAACGTAATCCGCCCTTCATGGGTCCACGAGCATTGTTGTGTTGCACACGAAAACCAACTAGTGTCTCGATCGAACCGTTGTCCATTTCGACGGGGACTTCGACCGTAACCTCCCGCTTGGGCATCTTCAGCAGCTTTCGAATACTGCTGTCCAAATCCAATTGATCCGCAGCGCGATCGAAATAAAGTTGAACGGTCTCAAAAGCTTTCATGTGATGAGTCTTTTTTTCGTCTGCAACGGTTGAGTTCATGTGGGCACCAGGTAGTAGTTTAGATGAGCACTACGATGATCAAAGTTGATTTCCTACAATATCTTCAATCGACTAGATACTACAATCGCATCTAGAGATTTCGTCTGAATTAATAGCCTCGACCCCATCGCCAGCCGACTTTGCGGGTCTTGCAAATCCAACAGCATCGAGCCACTCGTGACAATCGACACAAACCTATTTTGGAACCTGCTGAAGGAAAGTAGGGTAGTCGAATTGTCGAGAATTCAAACCCTTAATACTGATTTCCAGGCAAAGTTGGTAACCGATCCCGAGCAGCCTCCGGCTGTCGAAATGCTTGCCCAATGGCTGGTCGAAGAGGAGGCCATTTCTCCATACCAAGCCAGGATTCTGCTCGCCGGACATAGTGGCCCAATGCGGTTTAGCAGTTATGTCGTAACCGAGAAAATCGAAGCCGGTCCGCGACAAGGCACGTTCAAGGCAATTCACCGCGATACGGGCTATCCGGTGAACTTGCAGTTTATGTCTGGCAGCGAACAAACGGATCTGCAAATCTGGCGGCAGCTTGAAGCGCTTGCAGAACGGGTTAGCAGCATCATCCATCCGAATCTGGTGCCAATTTTCGAAACTGTTGCTCTCCCAAATCACCGTTTTGTCGTCAGTGAGAGTTCGATCGGTTCTTCACTTTCCCAACTGGTGCCGAGAAAAGGCCGATTGCCGTGGAAGGACGCTTGTTCGATTCTTGCTCAAGTCGCAATTGGCCTCCAGAAACTTCACGATCAAGGCATCGTTCACAATGCGATTTCGCCGCGTTCGATTTGGGTCGCCAGTGGAGGTCACGCTCGACTCATGATGGGCCTGATGCCCGAAAAAAATATCGAGACATCAACCGATAGCGAACGTGACGGCGAATCCAGGTATGATTACCTGGCTCCCGAAACACTTTCGGATCAGCCTCAGCTTAGCTCAAGTTCCGACCATTACGCGTTGGGATGTACGCTGTATCGATTGATCTCAGGTCGAACCCTCTTTCCAACAGTCGATCTAAAACAAAAAGTAGAACAGCACCGCTTTTCGGAGCCGAAAGACCTTAGCAAGTACGAGATTCCTGCAAAACTGCAGCGCTTGGTAAATCAACTATTGTCGAAGGATCCAAAACGACGACCGGACTCTGCTCAAAAACTCGCCGAGTTGCTGGCCGAATTCAGCGGAAACGCCAGTTTGTTTGAACAAACGGTCAAGCAATCCGATGCCCAACTCATTTATCGTGACGCGATCAAATCCTGGAATCCGCTCGCGGACCATCCGGAACAAGTTGATCGCCACGTTACCGTTGAAACTGAACGCTCATCAGCCCAAACGGAAACCAGTTCTCCCACCGACCCAATTGCGTCGGCTCATCGCAAGAAATCAAAGTGGCTATTGCCAATTTCCATTGCCGCGGGGTTGTTGGCTGTGATCGGAATCATCGGCTTGTTTGCGTACACCGCGAATCAGACGCCAATTGTCGTTCAAACAAACAAACCGCCCGTCACAGAACCGAAAAAAATTGACTTTCAGGACTTGGAAAAGCCGGATTTCTCGGCCGTCCGTATCGTTCAGGATTTGATCGAAGACGACGGAAATGTGATCTGGGAATCTCCCACAACAGGTCTCCCGATAGATTTTTCGTATGTGCCGGCGACGCCAAAGCTGATATTCGCAATCAAACCGGCAGCATTGTGGGCCGAACGAGAGGGCAAACTCCTTTTTCAGAGTCTGGGTCCAGAGTTGGCATCGCGAATCGAAAACTGGAAAGATGAAGTCGGCTTGGAATTCGAGGATATCGCCCAAGTCATCGTATCCTTTCACTCAAATGGAACATTTGAATACGAACCTTTTTTTGTCGTGCACTTAACCGGGCCAGCAACGACCGAGAACCTCGAAATCACTTGGAAGAACCCACCAGCTGTCGCAATCGACGACAACAACATGATTTACGAGACCTCGGAAAATCGCGCCTTCTACATCATTCGAGCTCCCGAAGGTAACGAAGTGACGCAATTCGTATTTGGCAACACCCAGCGAGTTCGAGAAGTCATTGATTCCGGCGGCGCGAGTGTTCTTTCCGGGGCAATGAACAATCTCCTGGACTGGAGTGATTCAGAGCGGCATTTTACGTTCATGTTTCTCCGACATTCATTGTTTAACGAACAGGGCCAAGCCTTGATGTCAGGTCAATTGTCCAGCTTCAACCGACAACTCGACCTGTTTCTGCAGGATGAAATTCGCGGAGGCTTGTTAAGTATGCATCTCGATGAAGGCACCTACCTCGAGATGGTTTTTGATCAAACGGTGGATCTCCAGTCGACCGATTTGCAAAAATCACTTCAACAAAGACTGCGTGACCAACGAGACGAACTGACCCGTTTCATCACGACGATTCCGGCGAGTCCTTATTGGGATAAAGTTCGATTGAAATACGACAATATGCTGTCGGATGTTTATCGAAATCTTCGTTGGAATGTTGAATACCGAACCGTCATCGGCAACTGCTGGCTGCCACCAATGGCGGGACACAATCTCATTGCAGCTTCTGAATTGTTAACCGCTTTTTCAAAAGGCGCATCACCCGATGCGGTAGCAGTCGCCTCCCGAAAAATTCCTCAAACGATCAAAGAATTGCTGGCCAAAAAACGAAGTCTCGATGTTTCTACCAATCCGGATCTAAACATCTTTTTGGCAGGGATCCGGTCGGAAGTCCTTGACGACTTTGGCGAACTGCCTTTTGAATTTAACATTCGATTGATTGGCAACGACTTGGAAAAAGAGGGCATCACCCAGAATCAACGACCTGGCGATTTCAAAATAATCGACCAATCCTTGGCCGATATCCTCACGGAGATCATGGTTCGCTGCAATCCAAACAAAGACATCAGTGGGCCAGCTGACCCAAATTGCAAAATGGTCTGGGTCATCGGACCTGATCCATCCAACACCGAACAGGACGCAATCTTGATCACGACTCGTGAAGGAGCTGCTCAAAAAGGCCTCACTTTGCCAGCAGCTTTCCTCACCGAATAGCTCCGCCTTTAGGCGGTTTGGTCCGCAGACGCCGCCTACAGGCGGAACTACGAACGAGCAAATCACAGTGTTTGGCCCATGTTCGCGGATCCATCCTCGGCATTCCGTCATTCGACCGCGGGCCGGCTTGCGTTAGAATACAGGGAAGGGCACAGCTATCAGGAATCCTATTGGTGGAACTTTTTTCAATTCTCTGTGACACATGCGCATCAAAGCTGCGCGTAACCAAGCCAAACGCAGTGGGGCAGGTTTTGGCCTGTCCGAAGTGTGCGAACATGATTCGGATCGTTCCGCCTCCAGGATGGGAACCTTCTGCTGAAACTGCAAACCTGCTCTCCTCCGAACAGTTGGACAAAATCAGGGCGACCATTTCCAGCGCTGGCTTTGAAGATATCGATGACCTGCTTCAATCGACTCCGCTTCCAACAAAGAAACCTCAGCCAGTCCGTCAAACCGCTGCCGATGCTGGGAACAAAAAGTCAAACACCCAAAAGAAACCACTCGCAGCTCCCTCGCCCGCGAAACCAGCTAATCGCTCTAATCCCAGCACACCCGTACTCCCAACTAATGAATGGACGTCGCAACAATCTCAGCAGCGACGAAAATGGCTCTTAATTTTCTCAGCAACGCTCGGCACGATTATAATCGTTTGCGGATTAGTTGGAGCCTACTTTGCGAACGCGTCCCGGAAGACAACTGAGAAGCTTGCTACGTCGGACCCTGCACCCTCCGTTGTTGACGAACCGGAAACTGCACGAGACGGTTCGCCAACGACCGAGGACGATCTTCCGGAAACCACCGACCCGGAAGTATCCACCACAGATAATCCGGAATCCACGCCGGACGTTGGCGACGTCGATTCTGCAACGCCCGTCGTCACTGATCCGCCCTCTAAAGTCGTCAGCGAAGACGTTCCAGCTCCACCTGAGTCAATAGAAACTACCGCCGGCGACAACACGAAGCAGCCCAATGATCTGGCGAAACCTCCTTCTAATCCTTTAGCATCGTTGCCGACCGAACCGGAAAAGGTTGAAAAAACGGATGACATCATTGCCCGTGATGTGCTCGGAAATCCAACGGGTGATGATTCCAACCTTGGAAGCCTGTCTGAATTGCTGGATCAAGCCAATACGTCCATTACCGAAATAAGTGACTTGGCATCCGAAATTCAAGATCAAGAGACGATTGGAATTTCAAAATACTTTATCGATTTGCCGGAACAGACGGAATTCCTGGTTGACAAAAAACTTGAGCTGCCCTGCGGCGGTCTGATCGCAGAGAAGACTCCCTTGATTGTCGTACTCCGTTCCATTACCGCAATCACAGGAGTCCCATTTGCTTTTGACATTGAGAATTTGAGCGCGGCCAATATTGACTTTTCGCTTTCAACGAATATCAACATGCAGCAAAGTGAAGATGACAGAATCGATTTCGCCATGGCGGTTGACGAGGCAATCTCCCAGCACAAATTGACGCGATCACAAACACCCGATACCGGGGTCGTCGTATTGACCGCGATTGACATCAACGAACAAACAACTGCCGACTATCAACTACCGGAGTTTGCAGCGAATCCCGTTTTGGGTGCGAACATGGTTGCGTTGGTGAGAAAGCTGATTGCGCCTGACACCTGGACTCGCAAAAATTCGCCGGGAACGATTGAGCTAATGGGCGACAAGGTTTCCGTCAACCAAACCCCCGATGTTCACCTTCAACTGCGGCAGTTCTTTGGCAAGCTCCGTACGATCGAAGCTGGCGAACCGGTGTTAAGTCATTGGAAAGCGGCCCAGTCCGCGTTGGCGAAGTCCGCAAATCTAAAGCGATCTTTGCCGCTAACGTTGGAAGAACTGCTTTCAAATATCCAGCTAAATACCGATGTCGTCGTTCTCATTGACTGGCCGGAACTGGCGAAAGAGGGGTGGAATCCGATGACAATCGTTCCCGGAAACATCATCGAAGAGTCCCTTTATCAAACACTCAAGGAAATCGCTCGTTCGATGAAACTTACGTTACGGGCCGTCGACAGCACCACGGTTGAGCTGACCACCTTTCGTGCTGTGGCGAGCCGTCCGGAGATCGAACTTTTTTTCTATGGCGATATTATCCAAGGTGCGCTCAAGCAGGAACAGGTCTTCGAAATCGTGACACAAGCTCTTGGCCGACAACTCCGCTCGAACCCGAACGTACGAATGGAGTTCTTCCCGCAAATCAATTGTATCGTTTCAGTTGCACCACAGACTTTGCAAAGGCAGCTGGAATTAGTCCTTAACAAACTTCGCAAAATCGGCCGCTAGTGAGTGTCGCACGGACGCATAGCGGTCGTGGCACTCTGATTGTCGGGCGAAACCGACGAAAAGACGCCAAACTTAAACCACACGCGCTCGAGACGCCGCGTCACTCCTTTCCAACCACTCGGACGCGTCGAAATTCATCACTTCGAATCCCGTAGTTTTTCGCTTTCAGCGAATAATGATCGTCGAACCACGATTCAATCAGACCGTTTCGATTCAAATCGTAACTTGGAGCAAGAGCCAAAGTGTGCCCTTCCACTACATTGCGGACTTCGTAATCATCAACCACAATCTGTCCGCCTTTGAACACCCAACGCGGTACTGAAAACATCTTTTCAAAATTGGCATCGGGTGAATAAACCGTGATATCCGCATCGGCCCCAATACCGAGGTGCCCTTTGTGCTTTAAACCCAGAATCCTGGCTGGCCCTGACCGCGTGATAATCGCAATTTCATTCAACGTGTACTGTCGATCCAAATCGGCTAACGAACAATGCTGGAGAATTTTCGGATTTACTTCGGCCAGCTTTTCGGACCGGTAATCGCGATCCATGAGGAGCCGAATGATTTGCGGATACGCCTGGAAACTTCCTCCGTTAGGATGGTCTGTGCTCATCACAACTTTCCACGGATCCTCGACCATCAGATACCATTCCAGCCCGATCGCCCATTGAAGCGCGTGCACGAATTGTCGGTTACGATATTGGATCGGCGAGATTCCGCATCCGGACTCAAGTTCGGTATCTGCGGAATACCATTTTTCGCCACTGATCTGATGTAAATAATGTCCCAGCGGCCCGTCCCCAGTCATGCTGGTCGTCCGTCCGAACATGACTTGACCCACGTCGACGGTGAGTTCATTTTGCTGGTTGACAAACTCGGCCAAGTGTTCGACTTTTGAACAAAGCGAGGTCTCTTCTTCGCCGCCCCCACCGTACGAATGAAACTGGATATGGGTCAGATGAGCTTTTTGGCCGGCAAGGGTCTTCATGGTTTCAAGCGTCGTTTCCCAGTTGCCTGGCATCCCCAGGTTATTGCAATGGATGTGGGCAGGATGTGGGAGTCCAAGGGAGTTTGATGCACGAACAATCGCCTCAATTATTTTTCGAGGTGTCGTATTAAACCCTTCAACATCCTGGTCCAGGTCGCGCGCGTTTCCGTCATGCCGTTGTTTCCAAAGTTCAACACCTCCCGGATTAACCAGCTTGGGTGCAAATCCGCCGGAACGATGCAAAAGCCATCCAAGAAACGCTTCCAATCCCGGGCCATCATTTTTGGAAACGCAATCCATCACGTAATGGTTATTTCCGACCAAGACAAAAAAGCCAGTATCTAGATTGGGAATCTGGCTGAACTCTTGGTGCACGTGGCGAGCTGCCAACGGAGATATAGCCGCATCGAAACAAGTCGTGTAACCCAAGCCGGTGTACCGATAGCCTGTTGTAAAAATATCGGGCACGTTCGCCATGTCGCCAGACTCGATCGCTTGGCGAGTCATCTCCGGCTGCAACTTGCGGGCCGTATTGACCTTGGGACCCGCAATATGGCAATGCATATCCACTGCACCGGGCATCACGACCATCCCGGTCACATCGATCGTTGACACGTCTGCGTGCTCGTCTTCTGGCGGATGTACAATCTTGCCGTTACGGATCCAGATATCCTGAGTTTGTCCGTCGGTCCCATTTGCCGGGTCGTAAACGGTGCCACCAGTGATCTTTTGATACAAAACTACGTACCAGCCTCGAAATTGACTCGATTTTGAAAGTGAGTTAGTTTAACGGGGCTTCTTGGGATTGGCCGATGGGGGGTTGGTGTCTTGGGTGGGTATCAGCTCCGTCGACCCAATATCCATTTGCGAGACTTCCTGTTTTGACTTTGTGTCTTGGCAAATGGGCGAAATCCGCTCGTCTTGCGAAATTTTGAGTTCCAACTCAGCCAAAATGGCGTCCAGTTTTTCGTAGTTGCTATGAATCCGATCCAGCCTTTTTTTCATCAAAGGACTGTCACTGGATACACCGTTAAGATCAATCTCGAGTTTTTCAATCGAGATTTCTTTACCAAAAAACTTCATTGAATCCTGCGTAAGAACATTCGTGTGATCTTCAATTGTTAGCAGCGAACGAATGTTTAACAACCCTGTTTTCTTCATCGTATTGGCACAAGGCCATGGATTTGAGCCCGAAAACCAACCGCTGGCAGATCCATACCCAACACATTCATGCCTCGCCCACATCAAATAATCGTCAGACTTTATCAGTTCCAGCTGCCAGTCGAACAGGTTGAATCAGACATATTGCGGGAATATCGTGATATCAGTTTTTTATGGTTCCACGTCGATACTTGATGTGGAAAAATGGTTATTTGGCGAAATGTAAATTCGCTCTCAGTTATTCGATTTGTTTTTTAATGGAGCCTACTGCATTGATTCGCTCGCTCAAAAAACCAATGCACCTTACTTTCGGATTTTTGATCGTCGCGTCGACAAACTCGACGCTTTTGAATGCCCAGGAGCTGTTCCGAGAACCCACAGTCCCAGCTCATGTTGCGGGTCAGGAAAACCCTCAGGCCTCTGTCAAAATTCAAAAAACTTCGACTGTTAAGTCTGACAACAACGAATTGAAGGCCCCCGCGCAAGACGGTCCTGGATTCGTCCCCGAAGCGAAGCCTCAGACCCGTTTACGTCCGATTGTTCCTCGTGGCGGCGACCCCTCGAACTACGTGCCAAGTCAAAGTGTCTTGTCACCGACCGCACGAGGTGTTGAACAACAAGGCGTTATCGAATCAGCGGAATCTCGTTCTGGTTACGACGAATTTCAACCGATCATTCCCGGCCGGACGGATTTACGATCGATCGTGGAAGGAACATTTGCAGAGAACGAACTCCCGCCTGAGGAAAACTCGGGGCCGGAGGTCGTCACGCAACGATATCCCGATGGCAAACCTCAATTGATCAAGCAAGTCGCTCAGGATGCCGAAGGCAATTATTACAATCATGGAGATTGGACGTTATTGAATCGGCGGGGCCAAACTTTGGCCGAAGGCCAATTCAAAGAAGGGGTGATGGATGGTCTGTGGAGGCGTTGGCATCCGCAAGACGGAGGCGGAATTTTCGCGACTCGGCCATTCAACCTGTTTAAGGGACCATTCTTGTCGACGGCAACGTTTTCCAACGGCGAACTGGACGGCATGTGGACGTTGTACGACAACTACGAACGAAAGATTTTCGAGATTCCCTACCGCGAAGGAATTCGCGATGGTACTGCCTTTTGGTGGTTTCCCAATGCGGTCAAAATGCGCGAAGTCATCTTTAAGAAGGGTTTGATCGATGGGCCGTTGAGAGAATGGAATGACCAGAACGAACCAGTTCGTTACGAAGAATTCATTGACGGGAAAAAAATCATTCGCCAGACGACTTTCTATCGTCCCAAGATAAAACAGGACGAAAATTATTTTCTTGACGGAAAACTGGAGTTGTCTGGCGGTGACGATTGGTGGCAGGCACGACCAGCCGGTTTTCAGGTAACGGGCGCACGAATTCAACACGGCCCCGCATTAGCCTGGTACGACAATAACCAGCCGAAAATGAAAGGCCAATATCGAGACGATGTTCGCGTCGGTCGCTTTACCTGGTGGCATCAAAACGGGCAAAAGGCACTCGAGGGCGACTATGACGACAAGGGCAATAAGATCGGTTCGTGGACGTGGTGGCACCCCAACGGAATCAAATCAATTCAAGGCCAATACAAAGATGATGTGCCAACTTTGGAATGGACTTGGTGGGATTCAAATGGACAAGTCCAATCAAAACAAAACATGGACGAGCACGAATCCGAAATCCAGGTAACCGACGACTCACCCGTAAAAAGCACGGATGACGCGACTAAAAAAGACGATGCCATCCTGACGACACCAGATGAATTTGAGGGGCTCGAAGAAGTGGAGCCCTTTGGTGAAGGCTCATATGACATCTTACCTGGCAAGAAGACGGACGAAGGCACTGATCCTGACCAGTACGACTCCACCCCCGGTACCAATTCCGAGGATGGTTAGATTCGACCAGGCCGCTGTTCGACCAGGCGCTGCGGAATGTCGCTAAGGGGTCGAGTCCGTTGTTCAGCTTCGTATTTGACCAAATTGTCGTTCGACAGCTCAAACGTTAGTATTTTATGACTGAGGTTTGACCCATTCTCCAAATGCTGAGCCTGCATGCCTAGCTTGAAAACTCTTTTCGCGTTGATGATCTGCTGTGTTCCTTGTTATGTTTTGGCTCAGGAATCATCAACAGAAGCAAAGACAAGTTTGCAATCGAATTCGGCCGAACTCAAACAGACCGTCAACAAGGCGTTTCGATTGACTCATGATGGTTGGAGTTCAGATGAAGTCATTCTCGATGACGAGCTTCATCAGGCGTTCCTAAAAAAATGTTCTGCCATGCTTCCCTCGGTCTCGGAAGAAGAATTCAGCTGGACCTTGTTGAATCTACGCAAGGCTGGCAAACTCGAAACGAAATCAACTCGCCGTAGAAGAGTCAACGTTGATCCGGTCGCGCATATCGCTGAAATCGTCGCCCGGTCAGCGACCGATCAGTTCTCAGTATCTTTAGATCGGATTATGGTCTCGCCAGAAATGCGGGTGGAGTTCAACCGTTTGGCAAAGGAGATTGACCCTGAGGTCGATCTTTATCTGGTTCGGCGAGCTGCATTCAAGTTGCGAAAAACAAGACAGTTGAAGCCTGAACTGATCTCACGAATCGTAGATTGGGGTCGCAAAATTGAAATTTATTCTGCTGCGAAGATCACAGCCAAACCCGACATCGTTCCCGATCACCCGGGGATCTACATCTTTCGAGATCACACCGGTTACCTCTATATCGGTCAGACGGACAACCTCAAACAACGATTGATAACTCATCTTGATGAATCGCATAGTCTGTCACTCGCCAAATATCTTAAAGCTCAGGGCGCAGAAAAAATCTCGATCGAGATTCACTCTTTTCCGCCGGATTCGCGAGCAAAAGAAACGATGGTTCGTCGGGCCTACGAATCGGAACTCATCGCTAGCCGCAAACCCAAATTCAATATCCAGCCGTAGCTTGAGTTGTGTTGGGTCGTTGATAGGTAGAATAAACCGAAACACGTTTGTAGTGAGTTTTCTTTGGCAAAACGGTCAATGATGTTATTTGGCCAGATTTGAATACTCAATGCTCAAACTCGGCACGATGTTTGCACCCTATGAAACCCATCTCGAAGCAAAACCGCCGGACCCTTCACTTATCAATACAAATATGATCTTTTGCGTATTCCAGTTACTCGTGGAAAGATCAGGGAAGCCAATCGAATGATCAATTTGATTACAGACTGTCGCAAGTTCGCGACGCTAATGATTGCGTTTGTCGTCACGCCATCGTTTTTGAATCTCCCAATCCTGAATTCCCAGGACGAACCGAATTGGGGCGACCAACCCGTAGTGGTGCAAGGTTCCGATGAACAACCGGTCCGAACAATCATTCCAGCTTCCGTTCCGGCCGCGACCGAAAAAACTTACTCCGTTTTCGAACCTCTCACAGCCGTCGACCCGCAAACCGCGGATCAAACGATTCAAAAACCGGTTCCAGAAGACTATTTGCCTAATCCGGCTGACAGTGTCGTTTTGCCCCAGGAAACCGAAAACGTCGACGATCCGAACTTGGACGTGCTGATGCGAGGACCGCTGCACGAGGCATTTGCGGAAGTCTATCAACACGACGCCAGACCATCGCCACTTGTCAAACGTGAACCACCGGCGGTCATTGAAGAGCTTCCCCCAGAATACAAGCCCGAGGGTGACAACGTGCAATGGATTCCGGGATATTGGGCCTGGGACGAGGACCGCGTTGACTTTATCTGGATCAGTGGCATTTGGCGCGATGTCCCACCAGGACAACGCTGGATTCCGGGTTACTGGCAAGAAACAGACGACGGATATCGGTGGGTATCAGGATTCTGGACGAGTGAAGAACAACAAGAACTTAACTACATGCCTCAGCCGCCCGAAAGCATCGACAACGGACCGTCGTATGCTGCGCCAAGCGATGAGCATTTCTACGTTCCAGGAAACTGGGTCTATCAAAACACCAACTACATCTGGCAATCAGGTTACTGGGCGCCTCGCTGGGAAAACCGGATTTGGATCCCGGCATGTTACGTATGGACACCCAACGGTTGCCTTTATCGAGCAGGCTATTGGGATTATGAAATTCAACGTCGAGGCGTTGTGTTTGCACCCGTCTGTTTCCGATCACCGGTCTATCGACAAGTCAGTTATCGTTACACGCCCAGCTGCGTCATTAACACCAATTACAACTTCCTCGTTCACCTCTTCGTGCGCCCAACTTGCAACCAATATTACTTCGGAGACTGGTACGGCTCCAGATACGCGTCTAGAAACTTCTACTCTTGGTCGAGCTATCATGGAACTCCGCATTTGCGGCGAGCGTATGATCCGCTCTACGCTTACTACAGTTGCCACGCAACGAGATACAACAATGTGCAACTGATTAGCTGGGTTCGGAACCAACACCAGTATTACCATCGCAATCAGGCCTCCCGCCCGCGGCATACGTTGCAAGCTCAAATCAACTTTACCCGCCAGTTAGATCGTCGGGATACGCACATTGATGCAATCCGAAGGGCCTCCTATGGCGAAAACTACAACAGTCACGTGCGCCGACACAACAGCAAAAACGCGTCTGCCCGCAACAGGTACCACCGCATCCAGAACGTGGAACGGTTAACTTCTGTTAAAGCGACCCATTCGAATCGTGAGATATCACGACAACGACAGACTCACGCGCAAAACAATCGCGGGAA
Organism: uncultured Pirellulaceae bacterium; assembly: GCA_947259675.1. Classification (GTDB taxonomy): domain Bacteria; phylum Planctomycetota; class Planctomycetia; order Pirellulales; family Pirellulaceae; genus Mariniblastus. Next base: position 1,367 of record CAMYNE010000021.1, on the reverse strand, counting down.
AAACGAAAAAGCTGCCAGACTCGTAGTTCGGAATCCTGAACGCAATTCAAAGCGGCAGACTGAGCAAGTTCGCCAACAAGTCAGGAATACTGATCGAACCAACAACCGCCAGGATGTTGGACGACAACTCGACCGCAAGGCTGGTCAGGAAAACAGGACACCAGCTCGCGTTGCGAAGGCCCAACCCCAGCGAAAGATTGACGAAATAGATCGCAGCCGGCAACCAGACGAAAAAGTGGCTAAGACCCGAGAACGCGAGTCCACGAAAACTCTCGCGCAACGCGTTGAAGAAAAACGCAAAGTCGACTTGCAACGTCTTGAGAACGAACGACGTCAACAGCAAGTCCGCCGCACAAACGAACGCGCCCAGGCCGACCTGGCACGTCAACAGAAAGCCCAGGAAAAGGACGCGCGAACGAAGGTTGAGGATCGGATCGCATCGGAAAAACTTCAACGGGAAAAACTCGCCGAACGCAAACGTCAATCGGCACGAGACGCCGAAAAAGTGGCAAGGTCCCGAAAGCAACAATCCACGAAAACGCTTGCCCAGCGAGTCGAAGAAAAACGCAAACTTGACATGCAACGTATGGAGAACGAACGACGGCAACAACAAGTTCGCCGCGCCAACGAACGCTCTCAGGAAATTCTGGCGCGTAAACAGAAAGCTCAAGAAAAGGACGCTCGAAAAAGGGCCGAAGAGCAAATTGCGTCGGGTAAACGTCAACAAGAAAAAGTTGCTGCTCAACGGGAGCAGCAAAAACGGCTGAACGAACAACGACTGGTTCAATCGAGAGAAGTTCAACAAAGAAATTCAAAACGGGCGGCGACCCTCGATGCTCAAAAGCAAGCTCAGCAGAGACGCGAGGTACAGCAACAAACTGTGCAACGACAAATGCAGAAATCTGCCCAACAACAACGTGATGCGCAGCGGCGAGCTGAACTGCAAAAGGCCCAACGTGATGCCCAACAGCGGGCTCAACAGGAAGCTCTTAAACGGGCACAACGTCAACGTGCAATTCAACAGCCGGCCAAGCAACAAACAAAACAGCAATCCGCCCAGCAACAAAGTCAGGGGCAACGGCTGGCCAAACAACAACAACAAGTCCAACGCGACGCGCAACGGCGTGCTCAGCTCGACGCCCAACGGAAAACGCAGCAACTTGAAGCGCAAAAACGCGTGCAGCAGCAACGTGATGTTCAGCGGCGCGCCGAACTACAAAAGGCGCAGCGCGATGCTCAACAGCGGGCTCAGCGCGATGCTCAACTGAAAACACAACAACGAGAGACGCAAAAACAAGCGCAGCGGCAACGGGATGCTCAACAACGAGCGGCCCAGCAACAAGCAGCGAAGCAACAGGCGGCCAAAC
>CAMYNE010000020.1 GCA_947259675.1 uncultured Pirellulaceae bacterium | reverse complement strand
TCCCCCACAACTTCACCCCAAAGCGGTCGATAGACCTAGGCTATACTCGACCCCCGCCGTCGGGGTTTCGAATATTCGACTGTTCCTAGAAAGTATGGTGCGCCACAATAGAGTATCTTCGAACAAAGTTGACCTTGATTGGTGAGATTCTGAAAAAAGCTCGGAAAAAAGGTTCCCAAGGCGCTGCTTTTGTGCCGCAAACGACTATCCGTTCAAAGCGCAAAAAAAAAGCCAACTGAAATTAGCTGGCATAAGCAGTTTTGTAATTTTCTTATTACCGACGGTTAAAGAATTTCCTGAGGACATCATCGGCCGCCGTTGTCGATGTTCCCTGGCTCATTTTCGGAACCGGAGGCAACTTACCTGGTTCCTTTTTTTTCTTCTTTTTGTCCTTTTTGGAATCGGAGCTCGACAGGCCAAGGTCCGTGCTGTCTAAATCAATCGTCGAATTATCAACGCCGTTGTTATTTTTTTCAATCTTTTCACGGTCGATGGCAAGCGTATCGGCGAGTTGCATCTGGATTGTCTCAGCCGTGTTGATTTCTAATTTTTCTTCCGTATTGGGCTCGTCGTCGTCGACAAGCCAATCAGCGATGCTGTCTTCGATTGACGGTTGTTTTGCGGCGCCCGCTGATGCGGTTCGGGCGGCTGCCTCAACGACATCGTTGATTTTTGGTTTTTTGTTTCCAGGTTTGACGTGATCGATGATCAATTCAAATTGGAGTCGACCTACGCGAAGAGAGTCGCCGACTTTTGCGATATGAGGTTCTGTAATTCGCTCACCGTTTACGAAAGTACCATTTCGGCTGTTCATATCTTCGATGAAAACTTTGCCATCGGCAATCTTGATTGCCGTGTGGTTGCGGCTGACCAAGTCACTTGTTGGTCGAAGGTGAGCTTCTTCTCCACGTCCTATGACGAATTCAGGAATTGCGACGGTGATTTCTCGACCATCGTTTTTGCCACCAACAACCTTCAATATTACCTGCATTCCGTCAAATCCTTCCTCTGAACCAAGGAATTAATCTTCCGCCAAATTGGCAATTGCCGCCTCCAACATGGTTACCAATTGTACATTCAAACACATGTTTTAGACCATTATTATTATCTTCGGCCATCTTTCGATGTCAAATCCAATTTCCCTTAATCCTACCTTTAGGGGGCCAAGCCTTGTGCAAATGACGTTGCGAAGAGTGATACGAGTATCTTTAATATTTGTCGCATTGCAAGTCCCAGCACAATTTTCAGCAAAATATTCTCTTGATTAACGCTTTTTCGTCCATTCACGATTCCCAAATTGGGCAGATTTTACTTCATCACAAAGTCGTTTTTCTTCATCCGACAGTTTAGAGGGTTCAAGTCGAAAATCGAGTTTATCGGAAAATCGAATGGCCAGTTCCCGGCAAAATTCTTGCCGAGCGACCTCAAACTCGGACACCTCGAGAATGCCAGGCAGCTCGGGGGCGCAATTCGATCGGGCCAACAGAATGCTTCCATGTTGAATGAGCGAGTTTTTCAAACGTCTTTGTGCGCTACCACCAATCTTATGCTTTCCCACGATGATGTCGCCTGGAGTTCGACGCTGAAAGCATAAAAAGGCTTTTGGGTGATCGGCGCCATCTTTCGATTCGAACTCACGTGATTTTTCTACGAGTCGTGAATCGATTCCAAATCCAGCCAGAACAGCAATGATTTCCTGGTGAACCAGTTTGTAAAGCTCACAGTTTCTTGTGGACCATCGATTAACACTTGGAATACATAGACTGTAGGTAATTTCACGATCATGGACGATAGCACCACCACCGGAGGCCCTGCGAACGACAGCGCAGTTCAAACTCGGTTCGTGACGTTTTCGATCGTCGTAGGATTGAAAATATCCCAACGACAACGTCGGAGTCGACCACGAATAAAGCCGAAGCGTCGAGTCACCCGATTGGTCGGCCGAAATCAACAACGCTTGATCGACCGCCATGTTCCATGATCCAGATCCGGGTTGATCGATAATGAGCCGAGCCGTTGCCTTCGTCATTCTTCGTCTTCATACGCCGATAGCGGTGGACACGAACAAACGAAGTTTCGATCACCATATACATCGTCGATTCTATTCACCATCGGCCAGAATTTCGCTTGCCGTGTTTGTGGTGTTGGCTGGACAGCCGCGCGGCGGTCATAAGGTCGATTCCATTCGGCGTCGGTCACGTCGTCAATCGTGTGCGGTGCTTGATGAGGGAGACATTCTTCGGCAGTCACTTCGCCTCGTTCGACAGCTCGAATTTCTTCGCGGATTTGCAGCAGCGCGTCACAGAATCGATCGAGCTCGACTTTGGATTCGCTTTCGGTCGGCTCGATCATGATGGTTCCGGCTACCGGCCATGACATCGTCGGTGCGTGGAAGCCATAATCCATCAGACGTTTAGCAATATCGACTTCCGTAACGCCGCTTGCTTTTTTTATCGGACGCACGTCGACAATACACTCGTGCGCGACACGGCCATTGCGGCCCTGGTAAAGCACTTCGTAATTTCCTTCAAGACATTTTGCGATGTAGTTGGCATTCAAAATTGCGACCTGTGTCGCTTTCTTGAGGCCGCTTCCACCCATCATGTAAATGTACGCCCAGGAGATCGGAAGAATTGAAGAACTGCCAAATGGAGCGGCCGCGACTGCGCCATTGTTTTCACTGCCTAAGCCGCTGATCGGACAGACAACGTGGTTCGGAAGGAACGGGGCAAGGTGTTTCTTGACGCCAATTGGACCCATCCCGGGGCCACCGCCACCGTGTGGAATACAGAATGTCTTGTGAAGATTCAAGTGCGATACGTCTGAACCAATGGAGCCAGGCGTGGCAATCCCCACGAGCGCATTCATGTTGGCTCCGTCCATGTAGACTTGCCCTCCGTGCGAATGGACGATGTCGCACGCTTCGCGAACCGTTTCTTCGAATACTCCATGCGTACTCGGGTAGGTGATCATCAAGCTCGAAAGTTTATCACTATGTTGTGCGGATTTTTCATTGAGATCAGCCAAGTCGATATTGCCGTCTTCATCTGTCTTGATGACGACGACTTTCAAGCCCATCATGCTGGCGCTGGCGGGGTTGGTGCCGTGTGCAGAACTTGGAATCAGGCAGACATCTCGATCTGCCTTTCCCAGGCTTTCGTGGTAGCGGCGAATCGCCAGGAGTCCAGCATATTCACCTTGGGCTCCTGAATTCGGTTGCATTGAAATCGCATCGTAACCGGATAGCTCGACCAACCATTTTGCAAGTTCGTCAATCATCTCAAGGTAGCCAACCGATTGCTCACTGGGAGCGAATGGGTGTAGCCCACCGAATTCGGGCCACGTTACCGGCAACATTTCTGTCGTTGCATTGAGCTTCATCGTGCATGAACCAAGTGGAATCATTCCGTGAGTCAACGAGAAGTCTTTGTTTTCGAGTCGCTTCAGATAGCGAAGCATTTCCGTTTCGGAGTGGTAACTATTGAACACAGGATGTGTCAGAAACGGAGTGTCGCGTTGAATCGAATCCGGAATCGATGATTCATTTTCGAATTCGATGGCATCGACTTTCACTTCCTGACCCAAAACCACCTGCAGCAGTTGAGCAACGTCGCAGAGAGTCGTTTTTTCATCCAGACTGATGCCAAGACGATGATCATCAACCAGACGCAAATTGACTCTTGCATCGTTTGCACGATCGAGGATTGCCTGGCGATTGTCGACGCGTATCGTCACCGTGTCAAAAAAATGTTCGTGATCCAGGCCAATTCCGTGTTGCGCAAGTCCATCTGCCAGAACTTGCGTCAACAAGTGAACTCGTTGGGCGATTGTCCTAATTCCGTCCGGGCCGTGATAGACGGCATAAAACGCAGCCATATTGGCCAGCAATGCCTGAGCCGTACAGATGTTGGAGGTTGCTTTGTCTCGACGAATATGTTGTTCACGGGTTTGCATCGCCATTCGCAACGCGACTTTGCCACGCCGATCCCTGGAAACACCAATAATTCGACCGGGAGCTGAACGCTTGTAGGAATCACGCGTCGCAAAAAAAGCAGCATGTGGACCGCCGAAACCCATCGGCACGCCAAAGCGTTGAGCTGATCCCAAGACGATGTCAGCGCCCATTTCTCCTGGCGGTTTCAACAACGCAAGACTCAGCAAGTCCGTGGCTACAGCGACGAGGGCTTTTTGGTCATGTGCTGCCATAATTGCCGAGCTGAGGTCCCGTACCTCGCCCGTCGTTCCCGGATATTGAAGCAATGCTCCAAAGAACTCGTTGTCTGCGATTTTCTCAATCGGATTGACAAGGATCTCAAAACCAAAATACCTGGCTCGAGTCGCGACTACGTCGATGGTTTGCGGGTGCACCGTCTCGTCAACAAAGAACAAATTGCTGGGCTGCTTTCCCGCCCGCTTACATAATGCCATCGCTTCGGCTGCAGCTGTCGCTTCGTCCAAAAGAGAAGCGTTCGCCATCTCCATGCCGGTTAGATCCATAACCATTTGCTGAAAGTTGAGCAGCGATTCCAATCGTCCTTGAGAGATCTCAGCTTGATACGGCGTGTAGGCTGTGTACCAACCGGGATTCTCCAATACGTTTCGCTGAATGACTTGCGGCACATGCGTGTCGTAATATCCCATCCCGATATATGATTTATACACACGGTTTCGTGATGCGAAATCTTTCAGCTTGTCGATCGTCCGATGCTCGGAAACAGGAGCGGGAAGATCGAGTTCACGGTCGAGCAAGATACTCGCTGGCACCGTCGACTCAATCAACTCGTCGAGCGAACTAACCCCCAGAAATTCCAGCATCTCAACGATCTCGGACTGGCTTGGGCCGAGATGCCGATGAATGAAGCGGTCTTCCTGTTCGAGCTGTTTCAATGAGGGACAGGCTTCTATTTGTTTCGTTGTCATGGAGCTCATTAGCCTTCTTCGCACATTTTCTCGTATGCCGCGTGATCATGCAAATTTTCCAGTGCAGTTTCGCTGGCAAGTTTCACTTTGAGGATCCAGCCTTCGCCATAAGGATCTGTACCAAGAACTTCAAGATTGTCCGGAAGACTCGTGTTCACTTCGATGATTTCGCCATCAACAGGGCTGTAAAGATCACTTGTCGCTTTGACCGATTCGACTTCACCAAACGAATGAGCGGCAGAAACCGCCGTACCAACTTCCGGTAGTTCCATGTAGACAAGATCGGTCAAAGCTTCGATCGCATGCGCCGATAATCCAATTGTCGCAATCTTGTCTCCGCCCTGATCGGCGACATGCGCCCACTCATGTGTTTCAGCGAAAAGTAGTTCTTCAGGACTCACAGGTTTTCTCCAAAAGTGTAAAAAGGTGTTTAACTGAAGTCGTGAGACTTCAGAGCCAGGTTAATATAAGCTGAATCTCACGAATCCAGCTACGACTGATTTTCAATCCAGCTACGGCTGAATTCCCACAAATCCATTAGCGTCGATAAAACGGTAGCTCCACGACTCGTCCTGAATGCGACTTGCCCCGAATGTCAATGATCAATTGCGTACCTGGAGTTGCAAACTCGCGTTTGACGTAGCCCATCGAAATTGATTTTTCAAGCGTGGGTGCATACGTGCCGCTCGTGACGACGCCGACCTTTTCGTCGCCGCTGAAGATCTCACAGTCTTCCCTGGCAGCTCGACGGCCCTCCAATTCAAGGCCAATCCGGATCGGAAGAGTCTTGTCTTGGCGAGCGGCCAAAATGGCCGCACGACCCACGAATTCGCGATCCTTCATTTGGATGGCAAACTTCAAATCGCATTGTGCCGGATTTATGTCCTCATTGAGTTCGTGGCCGTACAGCGGCATCGCCGCTTCCAGTCGTAGCGTATCACGGGCGGCCAAACCGGTCGCTCCACCGCCAACTTTTTCCGCCCTGGCGAAGACTTCGCTCCAGATTTTTTCAGCGACTTCCCCGTCGACAATTAACTCGCAGCCGTCTTCGCCGGTATAGCCCGTACGGCTGACGACGGCTTCTTCGCCACAAACTCTTGTCGTGATACCGGTGTAATAGGTAAGTGAATCGGGATCGACTTCACAGATATCTTTGACAGCAGCGTTGGCTTTCGGGCCTTGAACAGCAATCATGGCCGATTCCGTCGTACGATCGTGCAGCTTGATATCGCTACCAGACGGGATTCTTGAATTGATCCAGTTGACGATCTTTGCCCGGTTACTCGCGTTAACCACCATCATGTGGTACCGAGTCCCATCCATTTTCGGCAAGTGGTAAACGAGGACGTCGTCCAGAATTCCACCGTTTTCATTCGTCATCAACGAATATCGAATTCGGCCACAATCGACTCCCGCGACGCGACGAGTCGTCAACGTATCAAGGAACTTGTCGATGTCAGTTCCTGCAAAGAACAAACGACCCATGTGCGAGACATCGAACATGCCAATCGCTTTTCGCGTCTGATGATGTTCGTCGATGATGCTGGAATATTGAACTGGCATCGACCAATCAGCAAAGTCCACCATTCGGCCATTGTGTTGAACGTGCCAGGCATGCAAAGGCGTTTGCAGGAGTTGATCTACAGAACTCACGGTATTCCCTTAAATTGTCAAACCGCACGTGACATAGTATCGCGAAAGTGCGACCTACCTCGCCTCGGGCGGGCGAATGGTGAACATGGAATGTAAAAGAGCAGCCCGTATTCTATCCAATCGCATTGACGATTCCAGTGCCTTTGCGTTTTTGTGCGGGCTTCTTGAATGTCCGTGAGATGTAACCGATAGTAGCGGAAAAGTTTCACGCTCTTTGACGGATTCTTCGTGTACAGACTCAAGGACCTTCCACTGCACCCGATCGAGGCGTCCCATCTTCACGCACGTCGCGAACGCGTATTTCTGCTGATGGCTGGATTGTTCCTCGGTTCGTTGACGATGTTGAATATCCTTGGCATCAGCCGGTTTATCGTGCTTTTCAGCGTCGACGCCACAGAGGCGGGACGCGCCTGGAATTGGGGAGAGTGGGCAAAGACTACGACCGGCTGGAGTTTCGCGCTGGCTGTTGGTGTGCTCCCCTACCCCGTTACATTTCTTTGTACCGACTTGATCAGCGAGTTTTACGGGCGACGGCGCGCGGGTTGGGTTGTGACCGTCGGGTTGTTCTTGAATTTTTGGGTGGTGTTCATCCTGTGGCTGAGTGGTGTGATGCCCCAAGTCCCGACCATGGACCAGACCACAGGGCTTCCGCCGTTGGAAAGCCTATCCGTCGTCGACGGTATGGTACAGGACCCGAACAGTTTTGCCTTTTATCAAATACGGGCTTTGACTTTCGGCGCCGTTGTCGCTTCGATGTTCGCCTATCTGGCGGCCCAGTTTTGTGATGTTTACCTGTTTCATTTTTGGAAGAAGCTAACTCGCGGCAAGCATCTTTGGTTGCGCAATAATGGATCTACTTTGATAAGTCAAATCGTCGATACGGTAGCGGTAATCTTGATTACTCACTTTTATGCGCACGCACTACCGATTCCTGCCGGGTTGCCAGCGAGCGAAGTTTGGCAAAAGCTGTTGATGTTTATCGTAACTGGATACGTTTTCAAATTGATCGTCGCGTTGCTGGACACGATTCCGTTCTACATCCTCGTGTCATTCCTAAGAGGCTACCTGGAATTCGATCCGATCAAAGAGAAGCCGGTGCCATTCAATGGAGCGGGCAATTAAGACGTTATTCTGGCCACACTCCGCCGCAGCGAGTTAGGCGCCGTCAGAATGACGAGTTCAGTTAGACAACGCGATCAATCCTCGCTTGCTTCTACTCTTCCCGGTGGCTGTCAAACCACTTCAAAATATAGGCGACCTTTGCCATCAACCTGCTGGGGCGAGAAGCGATGCCATGCGATGCACCCGGAATGCGCACCATCACAGTTTCGACTTTTTGCAGCTTCAATGCCTGGTAGTACTGTTCAGTCTCAGAAATCGGGGTCCGGTAATCGGCCGTGCCCGTAAGCAACATGGTGGGTGTTTTTACGTTTCCTACCAACGAGATGGGCGACCGTTTCATGTACTCTTCGGGATGGTCCCATGGCAGTCCTGGGAACCAGTACTTGTAGAAATAGTTGTACATGTCGGCGGTCAACGCGAAGCTGTACCAGTTAATGACAGGTTTGGCGACCACTGCTGCTCGAAATCGATCGGTCTTGCCGATGATCCAGGCAGTCAAAACGCCTCCACCGCTACCTCCGGTGACGTACAGATTTTTTTGATCGACATAACCTTTAGCGATCACTTCGTCGACACCCGACATTAAATCTTCATAATCGTTTCCGGGATAATTGTGATGAATGAAGTTCGCGAATTTTTGACCGTAACTCGTGCTTCCTCGAGGGTTCATATACAGAACGACATAGCCCTGGGCGGCAAACAATTGCAGTTCGGCTGAAAACCGCGAGCCATAATTCGCAAACGGGCCGCCGTGAATTTCAAGAATCAAAGGATACTTTTTGGCGGGATCGAAGTTGGGCGGTCGGATAATCCAACCTTGCAGAGGTTCGCCGTCATGAGACGACTTAAAATTGATCTCTTCAACTTCCCCCAGTTTTTTGAACGCAAAAAGGTCCTTGTTAAGTTGCGTTAACCGTTTTGGAGGACCACCTCCAACGGTGGTACGTGCCAGATCGGCCGGATGAGAGGGGCTGGTAAGCGTAAATGAGACAACGCCGTTCTTTGATACGCTATAACCTCCGCCGCCGTAGGGTCGTCCCAGGCTTGCGCCGCCAACCCGATCTGCAAATGAACTGATTTGGCCGGAAGAATCGACAACTGCCAATTTCGTGTCACCATGATCGTCGTATTGAAACACGATTTGGCCCGAGGCAGTCCAGTTGAGCGAGCCGATGCTGCGATCCAGATTACCCACCACTTCGCGGACGTTCGATCCGTCGCGGTTCATCGCGTAAAGTTTGTTGGCTTGAAATCCCAAATATTTGTCGTCGTAACCGAGGAAAGCGATCGTATTACCATCATCAGAAATCGCTGGCCCCTGATCAGGTCCCAGACGATCGGTGAGCTGCTTTATTGTTCGAGTAGCCAATGAAACTTCGTAAATCTCGCTATTAGCAGGTTGATATTCGTGATCGGGATGTCGGTTGGCCGAAAAGATCAGCGCCTGATCGTCGTCGGCCCAGCAAATCGGACCGCTGTGATTAAACTCGCCACTCGTGATCTGACGCGGTGTGCCGCCGGAAGAACTGACGACGAAGATTTGGGAAAATCCACGAGGCAAGAAGCCGCGGCCATCAGCGCGATACCTGACTCGATCAATCACCTCTGGGGCATCTGCCCATTTCGCGCCCTGCGGAGCCGCAGGCAAGACAACCATCGGCTTCTTTTTTTGCGGGACGCGCATGGTAAACGCAATCCACTCGCCATTCTTCGACCAGGTAATACTTGAAGGAGATTCGGTAACTCGGGTCAGACTAGTCTGCCGTTTTGAATCCAACCAATAACAGTGAATCTGATTGGAACCGTTTCGATTAGTAACAAATGCCAGACGTTTTCCATCGAGCGACCAACGCGGTGAAGAAAAATTCGCCGAACCCGATAATAGTGGCAGGTGATTCTCGTTCTCGTCGATTTGCCAAATACTCGTCACGCGCTGGTCGGTCATCTTGTCAAACTGGTTGCGCTGATAAACGATTTGACGTCCATCAGGTGAAATTTGAGGTTCGGTGACCAATTCGAACTCAAAGACATCCATCAACTTTAAGGTACCGTCGTCAATTTTATTGGGTTCGATCGAAACGTCCTGACCAACGATAAGCTGAGCCGCCAAAACCAGACCAACGGCGTAGCTGACAATAACAAGAATTGCTTTGTGCGATGATCCAGGCATTCGTAGTCTCAGCGTTCGAGCATTCAGATTTTCACTCGAACAGTTTAGTTGACGAGACTTTGAGATGCGACCGTCCTGTCTGTGAAGAACGGACCAAAGGACTTACTACCCGGAGTCAACGCTCGACTTTTCTTAGGCTCTCGAAATCAGATTTGGTAACGCACCTCCAGTTCCACGCGTTATCCATCCAACGGTACCAGACATAAATGCATCCGAAGGCGTCCATATGCACCTTTGCCTCTTCCTCCGAGATGTCCTTTCCGATTTCCCAGTTGAGAACGCGGTAAGTCTTTGCTCGCGACACAGGACCAACATGACCAGAGTTAACACCCGCTGGCTTACCGATGGCGTGAACGGTCACAATTTGATTTTCCTTGGGCTTCTGGGCTGATTTGAAGTCAAAAAAAGACTCTGAAAGCTCGATGGACATCGAGCTTGAAGGATCAAAAGTCTCTTCCTCGACAAGTTCCGTAGCCCTCTTGGTCACGTTCTCATGAAATCGCGGGATGCGTTTTTTAATCTTGATGTATTTACTGGCCCGGATCAAATTCTTTTCTTTCAGGCATTGAATGGAAAGCGACAATGACACAATTCGATCGTTTCGATCCTGAGGTAACGCCTGACAATGGCTACACATCTTGAGCGCGAATTTTTTTTCTTCTCCACATCGAAAACAAATGGCTTGCATGTTGCGTCATCCACTAGCACCAATGAATATCCATACTATTCTAATTGCCCAAGGCATATTTGGCAGTTTCTTTGGGTGATATCTGAAAGCCCGTGAAACTCGTAGTTTTATTTTGGAATGTTGCGTACGTAGGTGGTAGACGAGTCGATCGGGGTGCGGATTGTCGCCAACATGAGATACAATTTCAGTAAGATTGCCAAAACCACTTGCGGGAATTTCAGGCCCCATGAAATTTGAAATCAGCCTTCCCGATTGGGCGATTGAAGAAAATACCAATCTTCCGGATGAAATTGTATCCGTAAACGACCGCATGCAGGCTGTAATCCGTTTTGCTCGATCAAATTTTGAGAACGCTACTGGCGGCCCATTTGCGGCTGGTGTATTTGAAAAAATAAGTGGGAGAGTCGTTGTGATCGGCGTGAATCGAGTCGTCCCATCGAACCTCTCGTCGGCGCACGCTGAGATCGTGGCTCTATCATTGGCCCAGCAGCAACTGCAAACTTTTGATTTGGGTGGCCCCGGGATGCCCGATTATCAGCTTGTTGTTAATGGCCGACCATGTGCCATGTGTTTTGGCTCAATTCCCTGGTCGGGCGTCCGCAGCGTTGTCGTTGGCGCGAGCGGTCAACAGATTGAAGAGCTGACGGGATTTGACGAAGGTCCAATTCACCCGAATTGGCAAAAAGAATTGCGATTACGAGGCATTGAAGTAATCGAAGATGTTCAAGCCGACGAAGCTTGTCGCGTTTTTAAGGCGTTTGCCGAAAGCGGTCAGCCGGTTTACAACGGCCGCTCGGGAGATAATTTCAAAAGCTAAATGTCCTCGTCTGATTTTACAATTCGCGCATTTCTGGTCGATGTCGTTAATCGTTCCGTCAAACCGTCCGAAATCACCGTTAAGGACGGGATAATCAAGAACGTCGAAACGGTCGATGAGGCGGATGTCGCTCATTTCGTGATGCCGGGGTTTGTGGATTCGCACATCCACATTGAGAGTTCAATGCTTTTGCCGAGCCAGTTCGCGCGCACGGCCGTTTTGCACGGTACGGTGGCTACAGTTTCTGATCCGCATGAGA
>CAMYNE010000019.1 GCA_947259675.1 uncultured Pirellulaceae bacterium | reverse complement strand
CTGATCGGATACGGTATGATCGGACTTGTGGAAGCTGCCAGGAAATACCAGCCAAATCGAGGTGTCGAGTTTACCACATTTGCCTATCCACGAGTAAACGGGGCAATTTACGATGGAGTTTCCAAATTATCATGGATGAGTCGCTCTCGATATAAACGATTGATGAGGGAAAAAGCGAATGCGGAAGCCGATGAAACAAACGAAACGAATGAATCGAGCGAAAAGGTTGCAGCTGATGAGTTGCCAAATGTCAGTTCGCTGGATCCAGAATCGGCTCAAAATCTGGTTGCCAGTGACGATGAAACTGCAGCCCATCGAGTCGCCAGACGTGAAGAAGAGAAAATATTGGGTACACTTATTGAACAGCTACCGAACCGCGAAAAGAGATTGATTACGATAATTTATATTGAGGATCGCACGCTTCAGGAAGCATCGGAACGTTTGGGAATTTCAAAGAGTTGGGCTAGTCGCATGCACCACAAAACGCTTACGAAATTGGCCAATGGAATGAAGAACGCTATCGAAAGATAACACTGACAAGCCAACGCAATCAATAACTTTGCCAGGACATACAAGACGGAGTCGTTTTTAATGGAACACATTCTTGATTTCGAATATGTGCTTCGACCGGTCGAGGTTGAACAGTCGGAGGTTGCACAGACCGAATACGAAGCTGCGCGTCGAGATTTCGGAAGCGAACGAGATGCGCTTTTTCAACGTGAAGAGGACATCATCAACTATCGACTTTACGGACCTCCATTTGAAGGCGCGCCGCCTCCTGAGCCTCCGGAATGGGGCAAGTTCGTAGGCGATTGTCAAAATCATTTGGCCAAGAAATCAAAAGATCTCTGGATTTGCGTTTGGCTGACCGAAGTCCTTGTGGCGCAACACGGATTCAAAGGCCTTGCGGAAGGATTTGAATTGATAAGACGCATTTGTGAAGATCATTGGGACCAACTTCAGCCTAACCCGGCGTCGGAAAACGGGGTCGGTTACACCGTAAAATTATTGTCCGCCGTGAGCAAACGGGACGCATTTATCGACGCACTTCGGTTGGCCCCGATCACAATGGCGTCCGGACAATTCCTGCCGGCTTCCTGTGCCACGATCGACACCATCGACGGTGGTGAAAGATTGGCTCTACTTGGTGAAACCACTGACGAGTTTATCAGTGAATTGTATGCGAGTGCGAAAAAGGCGAACGAAGAGTGGCAATTGCTCGACGATTTGCTGGACAAATGCGGTGATGACAAGCCACCGTTTGCGAAAGTTCGCGAAGCTTTGAAAACGTGCATCGACGATATCGTTGCCACCTACCCGCAAGTCATCATCGAAGACGAACCCGAAGAAACGGGACTGACGGTTGCTGGGCAAATGGGAGGCAACGGGCAATTTGGAAGTCTGACCGGTGACAGTCATATCAAAAATCGCGAACAGGCTTTTAAAACACTCGAAGCCCTAAGTAGGTATTTTCGAGAAAACGAACCCAATTCGCCGGTGTCACTTGCGCTCAAACAGGCAATCCGGTGGGGTCGAATGTCATTTCAAGAATTGCTACAGGACGTTGTTGACGATGAGGACGCGCGGCAACAGATCCTGCGTCTTACGGGGAGTAGAGAAAACGACGAAAATCAGGGGTACGGTGGGAGCGATGATGAATAGACTTTCCCAGCGCGTGATTCGGCTTAAATCCGGGTCTCAAAAATGTCTCAAATTGATTGAACATAGGTTAACAGTATGATAGCCTACGAGCTTGTCGACCGAAGTACGTTGACAGGCTGTGGGTAGAAAAAAATAAGGCGTAGATAAGTATGAGTGAGAGCCATCAAGATCGGATAGAACGGTTTCGAAAACCACGTGTTCACATTAAATACGAGGTTGAAACGGGCGGCGCACAGATTAAGGTTGACCTTCCATTTGTAGTCGGCGTGATGGGCGACTTTTCCGGTGATCCAAGGAGTGAATTGAAATCACTTGATGATCGAAAGTTCACGCAGATTGACCGCAACAACTTTGACGAAGTCCTTCGCAAAATGACGCCGGGACTGGATCTAAGAGTTGAAAATACACTGGGCGATGGCTCATCGGAGCTGGCCGTTCAGCTTGCATTTGAGTCGATGGATGACTTTGATCCGACGAACGTTGCCAAACAGATTCCGGCGCTTAAGTCGTTGTTGGATACGCGAGGAAAACTACGCGATCTCATTACCAAAATAGATCGCAGCCCCGAATTGGAAGACTTGCTTACCAAGGTCCTTCAAAATTCGGATGACTTGAACAAGCTTTCGTCCGAACTTGGTGTCGGTGGTGGTGCGTCAACCGAAAGTACTGATGCCGGTGACGCCGGTAGCGGCGAAGAAAGCGCTGAAGAATAGACCCCAAACCTCGCAATCTGGAAACTGAAAATAGCGGAGAAAATCTAATGAGTTCAGCTGAACAAGAAAAATCACCAGAAGCCGCACAAGAAGAAACCGTTAGTATTCTTGAATTGGCAATTCAAAACACCAAGAAAACTGAACGCGATTATGCGAAAGACATGATTCAGTCTTTGACCGAACAAGCGCTTTCCGTGTCCGTCCAGTTTGACAAATCGACCAATCATACGATTAAGTCGATGATCGGTGCGATTGACCAAACCGTTTCTCAACAACTCGCCAAAGTCATGCACCATGAAAAATTCCAAAAACTGGAAGGCAGTTGGCGAGGGGTGCAACATCTCGTTTCACGGTCACTCACTGGTCCGGATCTGAAAATCAAACTCCTTGATATTCGCAAGAAGGAACTTTACAAGGATCTTGAGGTCGATATTGAATCGAGCTGTACCTGGCAAAAGCTCTATTCCGACGACTTTGATCGTTTGGGCGGTCAACCGTTCGGCGCCGTAGTGGGCGATTTTGAATTTGGAAATAATCCGGAGGACATTAAGCTATTGGAGCAGGTGTCACACGTGTCAGCCTCGGCCTTTTGCCCGTTCTTGACTACGCCGTCTCCCGACTTACTTCAATTGGATCGGTGGGAAGATCTCGCTCGAGTCGATCGAAAGGGTAATCTTCTCGATATCTTCGACGGTGTTGAATACGCACAATGGCGAGGATTCCGAGATAGTGAAGATTCTCGTTACGTTTGTCTGACCATGCCTCGCACGTTGGCTAGATTACCTTGGGGTGAAGGTGGTAAAAGTGTCGACGAACGGATCATGAACTTCCAGGAATTGCCACTTGGCAAAGATGGCAAGCCCAGCACCGCTGACCCTAACCAGTTTTGTTGGATGAGCACTGCCTACGTGATGGCAGAACGACTCACCAATTCGTATTCACAGACCGGTTTTTGCACGGCAATTCGCGGCGTTCAAGCCGGTGGAAAAGTCGAAGGGTTGCCGGCCTACATCTTCAAAAACGATGATGGTGCTTTGGATTTGCAATGCCCAACGGAAATTGGCATTGGAGACCGACTGGAAGCTGAACTTGGAAAATGTGGTCTGTTGCCGTTGGTTCACCACAAGAATGCCGATCACGCCGTGTTTATCGGTGGCGAATCAGCTCAAAAAGCCAAGGCCTATCAAGGTAAAGGCGGTAAAGAAGCGTCTGAAAACGCACAGATTTCGGCCCGCCTGCCGTACATTATGGCGTCCAGCCGATTCGCTCACTATCTCAAGTCGATTGCTCGCGACTGGATCGGTAGCTTCAAGGAAGCAGGCGATCTGCAGAGTTCGCTTGAAGATTGGATCGGTAATTATGTCAGCGAGGCAGCCAAAGGAGACGACCGGGCTCGGTTCCCGCTTAAGGCCGCGAAAATCGAGGTCAAACCTGTTGAAGGAAAATCGGGTGCCTACAACGCGATCGCGTACTTGCAACCCTGGTTGCAAATGGAAGAGTTGACGACCTCGCTACGAATGGTGGCAAGGATTCCTGGCAAAACGGGTTAGTACTTCGTTTTTTTGATTTCGCTAGATTCGCGACGGCCTGTTGGGATCGCTTGACGGCCGTCGTTTGTCAATCGTGCTTTGTTTTAGAAGAAATCCATGATGAGTAGCGGCTCTTCTGACCCATCCCCGTCGAATTCAGAAGAGCTATTCTTACAGCCCGAAACGCAAGAACTCTATCCGGAGTCAGAAGAGCTGGCTGGAGATGGGTTGTCGTCTATTGCGGAAGGTGAGCAACTCGAGAAGCGCGGTCATCGCCTCAAAGAGTTTCTCGGTTGCGGCGACCCATTCAAAGCCATCGAACTGTGGTTGGGACGTCCGCTCTCCCGATCGAAAGACAACAAGGAAGAGATTTCGCGCAAATTGAATCGAGACGTGGCGGTCATCGACGAACAACTCAACAAGCAACTAAATGCAGTCATCCATCATCCCCGCTTTCAAAAGCTGGAAGCTTCGTGGCGCGGGCTCCAGTTGCTACACGGGGTGCTGAACAAAGAAAGTCACGAACACGATCCGCTCAGCCCAAGGGTCAAGTTAAAAATTCTGGATGTCAGTTGGAAAGAACTTGAAACGGACTTCGCCGGCTATGTCGAGGAGAGCGCGATATTCGATAAAGTCTACGAACAAGAATTTGGAACTTATGGCGGCGAGCCGTTTGGGCTCCTAATCGGTGACTACGAAATCAACAACGTCGATTCCAGCGGTAATGTCGACGACTTATTCGTCCTGGATAACATGTCGGCAGTCGCGGCGTCGGCGTTCAGTCCTTTTCTGACGAACGCCTCCCCGAAAATGCTGGACCTCGATGACTTCAGTCAACTGGACGAGATTTCGGACCTCAAGCTGCACGACGACATCAAAAACGTCAAATGGAATCGGCTGATCAACAAAGAAGATGCTCGTTTTCTGGGGCTTTGCCTACCGAGAATTCTCATGCGTTGTCCCTACGGCGAACGTCCCGAGTTTGGATTGGCCGCTCAATACGATCGCAACTTTAGGGAAGCTTCTCGACTGAACGAGTTTTGTTTTCGAGAAGACACCAAGGGAAACGACTCTTCAAAACATCTTTGGGGCGGTGCCGCCTTTGCGTATGCAGCTGTGGTCATGAGGGCCTTTTGCCGGACAGGTTGGCTGAACGATATTCGCGGTGTTGATCAAGGTCATGATGGCGGCGGACTGATTACCGAGTTGCCGGTCGAATACTACGCCGCCGATCGGGACCGAGTGATACCAAAACCATCGACCGATGGCATGGTTACTGATGCGTTGGAAAAAGAACTATCTGATCTTGGCTTCATCCCGCTTTGCTCGATTTATGGCTCTCCCAACGTCGCATTCTATTCAGGCGTTTCGATTCAGAAACCCAAGAAATACGACAGTGAAATTGCCAATGTAAATGCGAAGATGTCTTCGATGATCCACAACATGTTATGCGTTTCCAGATTCGCTCATTATTTGAAGAAAATTGGGCGCGAGACGATTGGAAGATACAATGATCCGGCTGAGATAGAAAATGAACTTCTAACCTGGATTGGTGGCTACGTCACCAGTGACGTAAGTGCGAACGCCAAAGCCAAAGCCAAATACCCGCTTTTCAACGCCGATGTTCAGGTCAGATCTTTGCCGCATAAGGCAGGTGTCTACGAGGCTCTATTTGATCTCCAACCCCATTATGAAATCGAAGGGCTGAACGCCGGAATCCGGCTCAAAACCGAACTATAGGAATCACCAGAAATGAAAACCGAAATGACCATTCTTGATCTGATTCGAGACAACCAACTGGCTGCTGCCCTGGAAGCGGGCAAAAAGACAGTTCGAGACAATCCTACCGACATCGAATCGAGAAGTATTCTGTGTCAGCTGTTCTGCTTTTCCGGCGATTGGGAACGCGCCGATAACCAACTGGCAACCATTGCCGAACAAGACTCCGAAATGCAACTTGGAGTTGGACTGATTCGGCAGTTGATGCGTGCCGAAGTTGCTCGAGAACAATTTTTCACGGACGGACGAACGCCGGAGTTGGTTGCCGAACCCAGTGATGCAATGCAGGCGCTGTTACGGGCATTGATCGCCGTACGCGAAGGGTCGTTTGGCGAAGTTGCTCAGCATCTGGAGGCAGTCAAAGAAAATCTACCCGTCGTTTCGGGTGAAGCAAACGGCATTGAGTTCGATTTTGCCCGCAACCTCGACGATTTCATGTCCGGTTTCTTGGAAGTGCTAACCACGAACGGCAAGTACTTTTTGATTCCGTTCGAGAATGTGTCATCGGTCACCTTCCGTGAACCCGAACGCCTCCAAGACCAGATCTGGCGCAGTGCCAATATCGAAGTTGAAGGCGGCTTGGACGGCGAAGTTTACATTCCGACCCGTTATTCTCGACACCTCCGTCCAGTCGACGATTTGAGTGATGCGCTCATCATGGGCGGAGAAACGGAATGGATTCCCCTTTTTGAAGACGGTCCAGTTGTTGGGCAGGGGCAAAAGATGTTTGTGTTCGGAGACAACGCCTACACGATCATGGAACTCAACAAAATCGAATTCCACAAAGCCGGGCAGGAGTCATAGTCGATGGCTGGAGTTCGAAATGAAGACAGGCTGTTACCTTCGGTTTATGATCGCTTGATTGACCACCAACCCAATTTGCAGACGGAGTCCCCAAAATCGCAAAGCCAGGTAATCTATGAACTCAAACAAAGTTTGCGTCGAGATCTGGAGAACCTTTTGAACACGCGTTGGACGTGTACAAAATGGCCGCCAGATTACGAAGAACTTGAATTGTCGCTTATTAATTACGGGATTCCAGATTTTACTGGCGTCAATATGGGTGGGCCGGAAAACCAAAATCGGTTGATCCAAATTGTCAGGAAAGCCATCGAGAAATTTGAACCTCGACTGATCAAATTCACGATCGAGCTCTCAAGAAAAGTCGACAATATCGATCGTACTTTAAGTTTCAGGGTGGATGGCCTGTTGCACTCCGAACCATTTCCCGAACAAGTGGTGTTTGACACATCACTTGACGTTCATTCCTCTGAATTCGAAGTGAAGTCTTCATGAGTGACGAATTGCTGGAATTCTATAATTCCGAACTAAACTATTTTCGCCGGCTTTCGGAGGAATTCGCCCGGCAGCATCCCAAGATCGCGGGTCGATTAAAATTCGAAAAGCAGGGCGAAGATCCCCACATCTCTCGCCTCATTGAAGCATTCGCTTTTCTCAATGCTCGCCTGCGCCTGAAAATGGAAGACGAATTTCCAGAGCTCTGCCAGGCATTCCTGAACATCCTCTATCCAGAATACCTGAATCCGATACCCTCTTGTGGCATCGTCAGTTTGTCCTTGCCTGCGTCGCAGTTCGGACTGAAAAACGGTTACAACGTCAAAGTCCGAACCGAATTAACAACCGCGCCGATCGATGGCGAGCCTTGTCGATTTCGAACGTGTTTTCCTGTCAAGTTATGGCCCATCGCAATTGCTGCAGCCGGAGTCCAAACTCCGCCTTTCACGGGCCCCCCAACGACGCTCGGAGATCGCGCAAAAGGCGTGGTCAGGCTTCAGTTGAAATGTTTTTCGCCCGATGTGCCGTTCGATCAGCTCTCCTTGGAAAAACTCAGGTTTTACCTCAATGGCGAATCGCGGTACGTTTTTGACCTTTACGAGTTGTTGTTGAATAACACCCATGGGATTGCCGTCGCGACCTCCGACACAGACACCGACCCAGTGATTCTCCCAGCGGATGCGATTTCGCCCGTCGGCTTCAATTCGGACGAAGCGCTGTTGGACTATTCCGCCCGAGCGCGATTGGGTTTTCATTTGTTGACCGAGTTTTGCGCATTTCCGCAAAAGTTTCTGTTCTTTGACCTCGCACTGGATAAAGCCACCCTCGCCAAGGTAGGAAAATTCCAATCGCTCAACGTCTACATTTACCTGAACGAAATGCCGCGAAATCTTGAAAACAATATACCGGCATCCGCCTTTTGCCTGGGAGCAACACCAATCGTCAATTTGTTCCAGCAGCGGGCAGAACCCATCATGCTGAAACCTACCGAAGGCGAATACCGGGTCGTTCCCGACGCGCGACGCGCATTGGCGAACGAAGTTTACTCGATCGACAAAGTCATTGCGAATACCAACGGCAATGACGTCGAAGTTTTTCCGTTCTATTCGGCGAATCATCCGACGACTGATTCCGCAGCCAATTTGTTCTGGTTTTCGAATCGTCGCAAAGTTGAAGTCGCCCCCTTTGGCAGAGAACACAGCCAGGATTTGGGAACGGATGTCTACCTCAGCTTGACCGGACTTGACGGACGCGACGCCCAAACTTCGACTCGAACCATTGATGTCTACACAACCTGCTTGAATCGCAACTACCCCAATGAATTGCCCAGGGGTACAAAGTTCTCCCTTTCGGGAGGCGATGCCATGGTCCAGACGCAACTGCTTCATCACCCCACAGAAACTCGGCGGCCGCAGTTGACCGATCAATCGCATTGGCGACTGATCTCCCATCTTGCCCTGAATCATCTTTCCTTAACCGATGACGATTATGGAGCCACGAGTCTGCGTGAGATGTTACGTCTTTACAATTTCACCAACAATCGGGCAATCGACATGATGATCGACGGGTTGTTAAGTTCGAAAACAAGGCGAATGGTGGGGCGCGTTGGAGGGTCTGTCTCAGCCGGCTTCTGTAAAGGCACAGAGATCCAACTTGTCATTGACGAAACAAAGTTTTCAGGTGGAGGCGAGTATTTGTTTAGTTGCGTGTTGGAACGCTTTCTCGCGATGTATACCTCCATCAACTCGTTTACAAAAACCATTGTCGAAACCAGGCAGGGCAAACGTTTCGACAAATGGCCCCTACGCACGGGCGATACTGAATTAATTTGATCCAAGGTTGTCGATGATTCCGGAACCCGTACAAAAATTGATGGCACAAGAACCCTATCAGTTCGATTTTGCGCAACTGATTCGGCTTTTGTATCTTTATCAAAATGGAGAGGTCGAACTCCACGACAAGCTCGTCGGTTATGAAAACGCTCCTGAGAACGAAATCGTCAGATTCAAGTCGGCGACCGGTTTGCGCCATTCCTCCAGCGACATTTGCAAGATTGAAGACATTGGCGACGGTCGTTACTCGGTCACTGTTTCATTCCTCGGTTTAGTCGGTGCTTCCGGTGTCATGCCGCATCATTATTCGCAAATGGTTCTGGACCGGATTAAGGCCAACGACTTGGCCATGAGAAATTTTTTCGACCTGTTTCATCATCGGATAATCTCCAACTTTTTCCGAGCGAGTGTGAAATATCGATTGCCGTTTCAGCACGAGCTATTTTCTAGATTCAAACCGACGCAAAACGGATCGGTCGCAAAAAGAACGATTGAAAAAGATGCAATTACCCGGTCCATTTCCTGTACCGTTGGACTCGGCGAAATATCGTTGCAGAACCGAATGGGGATAGATGATCGAAACCTGCTGTTCTATTCGGGTAATTTTTCAAATAGTCGCCCGACGTTGAGTGGACTGACGAGAATGTTGCAAGAGTTCACCCAAATGAATGTCGAAATCAGGCAATTTCAATTTGAATGGCTGTACCTCGAATCGGGTGACCAAACAAACCTCTCAAATCCACGTAAACGGCTGGGGCAGAATGTCGTGATCGGAAATCGAGTTGGCTCGATTCAAAATCGCTTCCGGATACGCTTGGGGCCTGTGCACTGGCAACAATTTTTGGAGTTGTTGCCCAGTCGCAAGCGGCTCCAGGAATTCACGCAATTCACTCGTGCTTATATCGGACTCGGACTCGATTTCGATTTCCAGCTTGTCCTTAAGGGTTCGGAGGTCCCCTGCATGCAATTGGGAAATGAGGAGTGCGGTCTGTTGGGATGGAACACATGGATGGTCAGTTCAACCATTGATCGCGATATTGAAGACGCAGTGTTTGATGTCGAATCAATTGACGCGGAGTTTAGTTCAGCTTGATCACTCGACGCGTCGCCAGTTTTGAGGCAAAGCTTAGAAACACAAATTCGTAAACACAAGAATCCAGTCAGTAAATGGGAGACAGGGTGACCAATGGCTCACGTAAATCTAAAACAGCTCATCGGCAAGCTGAACGACACGACACGCCGTACACTTGAAGCAGCGTCAGGACTTTGCCTTTCTCGATCCCACTACAATGTTGAAATCGAACATTGGTTGCTCAAAATACTCGAACAGGGCGGCAATGATCTTGATCTTATTATTCGTCAATTTGACGTCGATCCGATGCGTCTTCAATCGGATTTGAATCGCGCGCTTGACGGCTTCAAAACAGGAAACTCCAGAGCCCCTGCGCTCAGTCCGGACCTCGTAAAACTGGCCAAAGATGCCTGGGTCACCGGGTCGATTGACTTGGGGGGAGGAGTTGTTCGCTCAGGCCATTTGATCTGTGCCTTGTTGGGTGACGACATGCTCGCAACGCTGGCCAAAAGCGCGTCTGGCGAATTCCAAAAAATATCCCATGAATCGTTGGTTAACAATTTCTATAAAATCCTGAACGATTCACCAGAAGCGGCGGACGTTCCCGCAGCCATCGCGGGGGCACCAGCGCCAGCCGCCGGAGCACCTTCAAAACCAGGAGCCGCCGGTGCGACTCCCTCGTTGGACCTGTATACGATCGACCTCACCGCTCGTGCGAAAGATGGCAAGATTGACCCTGTCTTGGGTCGGGACCACGAGATCCGCCAGATTACAGATATTTTGACTCGACGACGACAGAACAACCCAATCTTAACCGGTGAAGCTGGTGTCGGCAAAACAGCCGTCGTCGAAGGATTTGCGATCAAGCTGGTCGAGGGCCTGGTTCCCCCGGCGCTGAAAAATGTCTCGCTCAAGACTTTGGACCTCGGTTTGTTACAAGCGGGTGCCGGGATCAAGGGTGAATTTGAAAATCGCCTGAAGTCGGTCATTCAAGAGGTCAAGTCATCGCCAACGCCGATCATTCTGTTCATCGACGAGGCACACACGATGATTGGAGCCGGCGGCCAGGCGGGGCAGGCTGACGCCGCCAATCTTTTGAAACCCGCGTTGGCACGAGGCGAGTTGAGAACCATCGCAGCGACAACTTGGTCGGAATACAAACAATATTTTGAAAAAGACCCGGCACTGACCCGGAGATTCCAGGTTATTCCAGTTAATGAACCGGAAGAAGAAGTTGCTGTCGTAATGATGAGAGGCGTCACGGAAGTTCTTTCCTCGCATCACCAGGTTCGTGTCCTGAACGAAGCGATTGTGGATTCCGTGCGACTTTCCAGTCGGTACATTTCGGGACGTCAGTTACCGGACAAATCCGTCAGCCTGCTCGACACGACTTGCGCTCGAATCGGGCTCAGCCAGGCTGGCACTCCTGCTCCAGTGGAAGATTGCACTCGACAAATTGAGCAGCTGAAAGTCGCGATTCGGATTCTCGATGAAGAAACTCAAACCGGAAAAGACCATACCGACGAGCTGAAGCAGTTGAATGCCGATCTGATTTCTGCGGAGGGTGAATTGATCTCATTAACAGAGCGATGGGATCAAGAAAAGGAACTCGTTACTCAAATCAATCAGCTTCATTCCGGTGTCCACGAAAGCCTGGAAAGCGCAAAGGATAAATCAGAGGAGGCCAAAAAACTGCAGACTTCGATCGAACTCTTGAAAAAAGATGCTGAAGAAGGCAGCAGCGAAGAAATCCAAAAATTGGAAAAACA
>CAMYNE010000018.1 GCA_947259675.1 uncultured Pirellulaceae bacterium | reverse complement strand
CGCGAACACATAGCCTTCGATAGATTGCGCAAGAGAAACTCGTTTGCTTGATTCGTTGCGAATTGTGCCGATTTCATTGTCTGCTTTCAAGATTCCTTCAACGATCGCCGCATTACTCTTGTCTACGAGTTCCTGCAAGTTTAGTTGAACTTCAAGTTTCCCTGTTCGCTGATCGGGTCCAGAGACGGTGGCATAGTCCCAGCTGAGTCCAGCGTCCGACAACAAGTCTTGAATCATGTCCAGGTTCCAAACGTGAATTTTTCCATTGTTTGTCCCCGCTACAAATGTATTGCCATCTGGGCTGAATCGGAGAGATGGAATTGAATGGTTTTCTGGAACTGTGAACACAATGATCGGCTGGCCCGACTTTGTGCTGACCCATTCGATTTTTTGCAGAGATTTCATGACTGCCAGTATTTCGTTATTGGGCGAAAAGGCGATTGGCATAGGCGCGCTATGTTTTTCTTTGTTTATGGGGGCAAACAACTGTGTCCAGTTTTCCGTTTCCCATAGAGTCGTTTGAGCAACGCAGTCGATAGCCAGCATTTTGGCATCCGGCGAAAACGCGACTTGAGCATTCCGTGTTTTTATCGTTTTGACAGACTTTGCGGTTTTGGTATCCCAAATTTCAACGTTTCTGCCGTGCCAGGTTCCGGTTGCCAGCCATTTTCCGTTGTGGGTCATGTCAACCCATCGCGCCATTCTGGGGTACGGACCAAGATGCTTTAGTGACTTTTCATTCTCGCTGTAAACCACGGCCTTAACGATTTCTTTTCTTGCTGGATAGCGAACTGCCACACCGATCGCACTCGCATCATGATTCGTTGTGACGTATCCAGCCATTTCTGTCTCGGCCAACATTTCGGGCGGGCCAAATTCCATTCGTGTTGTGTCGTTTACAAACTCCTGACGAATCGGTAATTGATAAAGGCCATACATTGAACCGACCAGCAATCGTTTTCCGTTCGGAGAAAACGAATAGTGGGCTCCATGGATAGCGCAACTGGCAACACGTTCGTCGTTGTGCAGGTCAAACATATCAAACTTGGCCCAATTGTTTGCGATCAGCAGGCCGTTTCCATGGATGTCAATCTTTTCGGCTTTCTCAAAACTGAGATTAAGAACTCGGTGTTCGGATTTGTTGACCAAGCGAAACAGATCAACATTGGAGCAAATTTGATTTCCGTCGACGGAAAATTTTTGAAGACTCGACGTAATTGACCTGAGCCGCTGCATGCCGCTGAGCGTGCTCCAAATTCGGCTTGTTCCGTCGCCGCTAGCCGTCACGATCAGTTCCCCTTCAGGGTGAAAACCAATTCGCATTATTGCTCCTGCATGTCCATTGAGCGTCGTTTTCAGATCGCCCTCAGCTGACTCCCAAATCATGCACCGAGCGTCGTGGCATCCGGCCGCAATGAGTTCGTCGTCATAACTCCAATCCATAACCCGTACCCAAGATGGGCAGCCGATGGTCATTTCCAGCTTTGGGCGCGGAAGCAGTTTCATCACGTCGATCGCAAAGCGACGGTACAAGGCGAAGCGATCCGAATTTCGTGAGAATCGCAGGATACTGGGAGTCGTTGCCGGTTTGAATCGCAACGTCACTTGCAACGTCGCCATGTCGATGATCGCAACATGGCTATCGGGCTGGATTAGCGCTAAGTATTTTCCGTCAAAGCTAAAGTCAGCCGATTGGCACTCGGACCAATAAGCGTCGAACTTTGCTGTTGGATTTCCGTCCTCGCTATTCAAGTTCCAAACGACGATAGTCGATATTCGGTCATTTCCATGTGGGCTGTGGCTTTTCACGATTGCAGCGATGTGCTGATTGTCTGGACTAAAGATCAGTTGCGGTCGCAGGAAATATTGAATATCAAAGTTGAGGGTGGCGACCAATCGATCATCTGCTGTGCAACGGATTTCGAGCGATTTTCTGTCGTTTGTCGCAACGGCGTATTTTTGAAATTCGGCGTCATGTTCGACAACCAGATAATCGTTTTTGGAAATATTGACTTGTCGATCAGGTTCAACGTCGATTAATGACGAGCTCGCAACAACCGCACTACGCATGCGGACGAGTTGATCAGCACCCAATCCCAATCGATCGATATGTTTTGCAGCCGCTTTGATGGCGTTTAGTGAGGCTTGTCTTTGCCCCTGGGTTCCGCTATTGATGAGAGCATTCGCTTCCGACAAGCGTGCTTCATAGACCGCGCGAATCGCCAACTCTTCGCTCTTTGTCGCCGCATCTTTGGCTAGAATTTCTTGTTCAAGATGAGCGATGACTTCCTGACGAGAATCGGCAATCATCAATGCTGCCGCGCTGGTACCAGCGGTCAGTAATGCGAGGAGTATCAGGATCGAACCAAGCAGCGCAGAAGTATGAGGATGTCGACGGACCATTCGAAGAAACCGTGTCCATCCGGAAACCGGTCTGGCTACGACTGTGCGCCCATCCAGGAAGCGGTGTAGATCGTTCTGCAATTCAAACGCCGACGGATATCGATCCTCAGGCCTTTTTTCCAAACACTTCAAGCAAATTGCATCTAGATCAATGGGAACCTTGGGGTTCGCCAGGCGAGTTGATAACGGGTCTTTATTACAAACGTTCGCAGTTATTTCCAACAGCGACTTGCCGGAAAATGGAGCCGTTCCAGATAACAATTGGTAAAGAATGACTCCCAACCCGTATACATCAGTCGCTGGACCGATTGAAGCTTTGTCACCAAATGCTTGCTCGGGTGCCATGTAGACTGGCGTTCCGATGGCCACACCAGTTTGTGTCGGCTGTTCGGATTGTTGGTCCAGAATCGTCGCCAAACCAAAATCGGTGATTTGGCAGCGTTTCGAGAGTGCCGCTTGGCTGTCGTCAGCATCGCAGTTTTTGATCAGAATGTTTGATGGTTTCAAGTCTCGATGCAAAATACCTCGCTGATGGGCATGTTCGATCGCGTCCGCCAAAACAGAGACCACCACAGCAGATTCGGTAGGATCAATTACGTTACCCAAAGACAACCAGTTAGCAAGATTGTCGCCTTCGACATATTGGCTGACGATGAAATTGATCCCTTGATCGTGACCCGCTTCGTAAACCGCGACGATATTAGGATGACTCAATACCGCGGCCGCCTTCGATTCGCGGATGAAACGATTTCTAGAATCCTTGGATAGTGCCGCCTCGATCCTTGGAATCTTAATGGCAACCTGTCTGTCCAACTGCGGATCTCGAGCTAGAACTACGATACCATAACCACCGCGACCGAGTTCCTGCTGAATCTTGAACCGTCCAATCTGCTCGATATTTGGGACGATTTTTTGCGTTTCAAACTCGCTGACGGGGTTTTCGTCAATCGTCGAAATTTCCCCGATCAGATCGGTCCGAACGTTAAATCGATTTGATGCCTCGCCATCCCTCACATTTTCCGATCGTTTTAGCGCATCCCGCTTCATTCGGAACTTGTGAAGTAAATCCAACACTGGTTTTGCGGCGGCAATTCGATCGTTAAGTGACTCACTCTCGCCCACGTAATTCGAATCGATTGTCTCGTATCGAGATTGTTCGGATCGCGGATATTTGATGAAAACTTCGTGCTGTCTTTCCAACTCAGCAGCAAATCGGTCGTCGTTTGAAATCTTTTTTCGACTACTCATCGAGACTATCCATGCTTTGTTCACCCTGTGAGGTTGAGAGAGTTGGACTTCAACGACGCCTGAAGTGACTCAACTGCTCGCGCCCAGAGTTGTCGTACGGCGTTGTGGCTACGGTCCATTCGATGGCCAATCTCCGCAAAGCTAAGTTGATCAAAATTACGTAGTTCGATGACGATACGATAACTCTCCGGTAACTCGCGCAAAGACTTGCCAAGGAACTTGGCCTCTTCGCGCATGATGGCTTCACTACTGGGTGTAAGTTGTTCGTCGACCAATCGCCTTCCGACTTCGGACTGATCCTGAATATTGACTTCCTGGCCAGCGTTACGTTTTCTTGTAGAGTACTGGCGTCTGCTTTTTCGCAGATCATTTACCAAAATCGTTCTTAACCACGCGAGGAGTTCCGGCTCTGAATTGCCTCGAAATTGATCAAAATGTTGTTGTGCAAGCATCATTGATTGTTGAACCAGGTCTGAAGCGCCGATTTTCGATCGCAGCGCCGATTCAAGATCCTCGTTAGCAATTAGCAAAAGGTATTTTCGATATCTATCCAATAGCAAGCCACGAGCATTTGCATCTCCACCGCGCGCTTGATCGATCAACTCGACGAGTTCGTCTTTTTTGTTTTCGCCGTGAACATGCGGTCCAGTTTGAGGTTGTGTAATCAATACTCATCTCCAGATTCGAATTGGGCTTATTTCGGTTAAGAAAAATCTAATAATGTCGAAAAATTTTGACGTTTTCTCTGCGTATGTAATATTTTTGAGCCGAGCAATCGGGCAACGAAACATAAGGCGGGGCATTTCTTGCTGACCGTTTTGCGCATCTCTTGCAGCTGCTGAAATTCCTGTAAAATATCGCTGAAATCAGGCGGAGATTTGAAAAACGCCCAAAAGATTGGGCGTTCGCCGTTTCTCATAATCAAAAGACACCGAAAAGCGTACTAATCGGACGCGAAAAAAGAAAAAGTATCAATAGACGGGTTTTGAGCAGCCTTTTCCTTGGTCATATGGAGCTCTTTGCCCACCCGGACAACGGAACTTCTATCTATCATGTGGTTTACAATGAGACAATTGTGTCTGGAATCAACCGTTTGCTAGTCGCAAATTTTGAGTTTTCTGATAATTCTCAATCTCATTTCACTAAGTGACTAGCTGGCATAATCGTTTTTTCCGATTCGTTGAGTTGGCAAGCTGTAGAAACGAAGCGTTTTATGCCGGTATTGTGGATTCGCGTCGGCTTCGTGAAAGCGATTCTTGATAATTAAGCGCAACAAGGTAACTTAATAGCTGGTGCCTTCCTCACCTCTTGTCTCGCCGTATTCAGTTAATTCCTGTTTGAATCATCAAATTGGTAGCCCAATGAGCCGTCAGTATCGTAGAAAAATTCAGCGTCAAATCCAAAAACTCATTCGACGTCGTTCAAGGTCCCGAAGCAACCGCGTAAATCACCGGACTTTGGATTTTGCACAACTCGAACCCAAGCAACTGTTAGCAGTAATCGGGACGCCCCTTCCCAGCGGCGCCAACTTGGTCAACAACGGCGATTTTGAAAACGTCGATCTGGCGAATGGAAATCTACTTGATTCGTCGGATGTTCCCGGCTGGGGCGCTTCGCTTTCCACGGGAGGGGCTCAAATCAACGTCTTCAACACAATCCGTACCGGGAACATATTAGAGCTCGATTCAACCACCCAGCAGATCGACGTTGTCTTTCAGGATATCGATACGACTTTTGGTGATCACTACATCCTGGCTTTTGATCTGAGAGAACGCGACGCTGGATCGGGTGCCGACGCCACCTCCAATGATGTTGAAGTTTTCTGGGATGGTGAAAGTCTTGGTGTCTTTTCTGCGGACGTACAATGGCAGAGCGTCGTCAATCGCGTTGAAGGTGGCGAATCCGACACGACCAGGTTGGAGTTTCGTGAAATTGCGAGTGGCAGTGACGGAATCGGTGGACTGATCGACAATGTGCGACTTGTTACTGTTTCAGCCGCAACGATTGCCAACGGAAGTTTTGAAAACTTGACGGCCCGCGGTGAAGCCTTGAGGGCAGCAGACTTCATTGCCGACGCAGAAGAGGTCAACGCTTGGATGTCGGCCGCTGAATCTGAGGCCGCCAGACGAATCCATCTTCTCGAAAACGGCGGCTCGACCCACGGAAGAACTCACTTAAACCTCGAAACCACAGCCGCTCAAACTGATGTCATCTATCAAGACGTTTCGACGATCGCCGGCGAACAATACTATCTGACCTTTGACCTGCGTGGGGATTCTAGCGAATCGACAGCTTCAAACGAGTTGCGAATACGCTGGGATGGTGAATGGGCTGGTACCTACCACGGAGGCGATGATTGGCAATCTTTCGGAATCTTGGTTGACGCCGATTCGGATCTCAGTCGTTTGGTTTTCCGTGAGACGGCGAGTGGTGCTGGATCAGGACCGTTAATTGATAACGTCAGGTTGCATATGTTAGGGCTGCCTGATTCCTCGGTTGGTCCCATCCTTAACGATCTTCTCGTCGACATTGATGTAACCAGAGACGGGACTGACGGAATCGCGTCATTCTCGGAAGGCTCAGGGCCAACATCGATTATTACTAACGGACTGACGTTGTCACACGATTCCAATAACACCCTGACTTTCGCCGTTGCTCGGATCGAAAATTTATTGGACGGAAGCTTCGAATCCCTGAGTGTTGAGGTTGGCGATACGGGGCTAAGAGCTCGCTACGATGCGGCGTCGGGTCGCCTGAATATTTCGGGAACTGCTTCCTTGGAACGGTATCAGGCAGTACTCGAGACGTTGAAATACGATAATACATCTACGATGCCAACGACAGAAAACCGTTCGGTGTCAATCTCGATCACAGATCGGGAAATTGCAGAAGGCAATAACTTTAGTCGCCGCGCATTCATCGACCTTGCAATTACGGAATTCAATGCCGTCCCAATGATCGAAGCAATTGAAGATCGAGACATTGACTTTGGCACTGCATTCTCACTCCAGGTCGTTGCTTCCGATGACGAAGGTTCGCCATTGGTTTATGAACTGTCGACCACAGGAAACGTTGGTAGCAGCGCGCCATCCATTAGTAACAATGGCCGAATCTCCTGGGATGCGGTTGTGGCCGATGGAAGCGAAGTCGAGTTTACAGTGACCGTTACCGATAGCGAAGGTGCTTCGGCTCAAGAACAATTCACCGTTGCTGTCAGTGCGTTTGAACCGTTCGCAGGCCAAAGGGCTTTGTCCAATATCCCTCCAGCTCTACGGAACGATATCTACTCGAGTGCACCGGAAATGACGATCAATACAAATCTTGATTACGTGGCCGTCTTGAGAACGGACGTCGGTGACATTCGACTCGAGTTGTTCGATGATCAGGCTCCGATTACGGTCAACAACTTTGTGAATCTGGCGAATGATGGTTTTTATGATGGATTGACATTCCATCGCGTGGTCAGCGGTTTCGTTGCTCAGGGCGGGGATCCGCTGGGAACCGGTGCTGGTGGTCCAGGTTATACATTCCAGGATGAGTTCGTGAATGAACTGGTATTCGACAAACGAGGACAACTCGCGATGGCTAACTCGGGACCAGGAACCAACGGAAGCCAGTTCTTCATCACCTACGCCGCCCAACCGCATTTGACTGGGGGGCATACGATCTTCGGCCAACTAACGAATGGTGACGTTCCCTTTGATTCGATTGCAGTTACCGGGCCCGGTGTTGAAGACACGGTGATTTTGTCGGTTGAGATTGTCTCAACGGTTCCATAGTCACTCGGGTATGGGTTTTTCACCGACCCGTGGTAATTTTTCACCATTGAATCTAATCTAATGGGTATTACAACCTTTTGGAGACTGAACAATGGCGAAGGCAACAGCACGGCATATCCTGGTTGAAACCGAACAGGAATGTCTGGATCTAAAGACTAAAATTGAGGGCGGCTTGGGTTTTGAAGAAGCCGCGATGCAACACTCGAATTGTCCGTCTGGCGCGCGTGGCGGAGGCCTTGGCGAATTTGGACCTGGACGAATGGTGAAGGAATTTGACGAAGTCGTTTTCAGCAAGGAATTGAATCAAGTTCATGGCCCGGTGAAGACCCAGTTTGGATATCACTTGCTGGAAATAACCAGCCGGGAGGACTAGTCCCGCGACTAATAAATAACCTGTCAACCGTTGTGTTTTTCCTTGAAAATGGTTTTCTATCGGGAAATCGGCGGACTATGGTGACAGGTTAATTCGTGTTTGCGGGACTAGGTCGTTCCACGCAATTAGCGTTCTCAAATTTCGATCTTTATACCACGCTTTCGCGTGGTTTTTTGTGGGAGAACCGATTCACGAAGCAGGTCCGCCTTTCGGTCAGTTCCGGCGACCTGCTTATAAGACTCGAAAAAAAACAAAAATTGTGGTAAATCACCTGATTTCGACAATTTACAACCCGTGAGTCCACGTACACTAGATACCTTCAAATCGGAACATTTGGAAACACCGTTTATTCTCACTGGGGAAGAGGGGACAAGTTTTGACTAAGCCAGCCAAAAAACAAACTACAGCCGTTAAGAGAAAACGATCGAGTACGAAATTCTCAATGGGAACGGCTTACGAAGTTTTAGAAGAACGAAAAGTACTTGCGGCGCTTTTTCCAACCTACATCAACGGGCAGTTTACGCTTGGAAATGGCCCTGGTGCCAGTTCACCCTATGACTTAGTTGATACGTTTGAGCTTTCAAGTTTGCCAAGCGCTACCAAAACGATTTACCTCGACAGCAATGGCCATCATTCGGTTAATAACTCATGGGGCCACGACATTGTGTTCGATCCGTTTGATACCGATGGCAACCCGGCCACTTTTTCTAATGACGAACTGATTGAAATTCAAATTCAGTTTCAAAACATGGCCGAAGACTTTTTGCCGTTTAATGTCAACGTGACGACAAAAGATCCAGGGCTCGACGCCATAATTCGGAGCGGTACGGGTGATGATGAATATGGTATTCGCGTCGTCAACACACAGGGCACGCCAGAATTCAGCGGGTTTTGTGGGATCGCTTTTTTAAATAGCTTCGGTTCAGACATTGACAATCCTGTTTTTACAATTTGTAAAGGGTCGCGTAACGGTGCACTGGTTCATTCGCACGAAACCGGACATGCTCTTGGCCTGCGTCACGACGGTCTTGATGGTGCGGCTTACCATCCCGGAGCCGGTTCGGGCGAAAACTCATGGGGGCCCATAATGGGTGCTCCATTTGATTCACGAATTACCCAATGGAGTGACGGAAACTACGCAGGTTCAACCAACACGGAAGACGATTACGAAATTATCACAACACGAAACGGTTTCGGGTTTCGAGCTGATGATTTTGGCAGCACCATCGCGTCTGCTTCGCCGCTGACGGTCGAGTCCGATGGAAGCGTCTTTGATTGGGGAATCATTGAGCAAAACACTGATGTCGACGTATTTGAATTTACCACCGCTACTGGCGATGTGGCATTGACCGTTAATTCGTTTGAAGATGCTGCCAATCTCGACATCCTAGCCACCATTCGAGACGAAAACGGCAACGTCCTGTTTACCAGTAATCCGGAGCCAGGATTAAACGCCGGTTTTGATGTAACGCTTGCTGGCGGCACGTACTATCTGACTGTTGAAGGCACCGGGCAAACCGGATTGTACAACGACTACGGCAGTGTTGGTTTCTACACCGTCGAAGGCGTCGTCGTGGCTGGGCTGCCGGTCGGCGAGGTTGGACGAATCGAGAGCCTCACAGACGTGTGGCAAACCGTGAATTTCCTGAAACCATACGTGGATCCAGTTGTGGTTGCGGGGCCGGCTTCGAGAGTTGGCGCAGCTCCGTTAAACATTCGAATCCGCGATGTCACATCCACTTCATTTCAGATTCATATCGACGAGTGGGATTATCTTGATGGTCGACATCGCAATGGCGAAACGGTCGATTACCTGGTCATGGAAGCCGGCGAATACGCGTTGGAAGACGGCACAGTCATTATGGCCGGAAACCGCTCGACGCAGGATCATCGCTGGTCAACTAATAGTTTGAGTGATGCATTCAAAGATGCGACCGCACCGCCTGTCGTCCTGACTCAAACGGTAACGGTAAATGACCCAACGTCCGTTACCACCCGGACTCGCCGAGTCTCGAAAACCGAGTTTCAGGTGAAATTGCAGGAAGAGCAAGCTCAGACAAATTCTGGCGGGCACGGCAATGAAACCGTAAGTTGGATCGCGTTTCAACAGAACACCGGAACGATTGGTACACAAAAGTTCGAATCGTGGCAAACCGGCGCTGAGGTCGACCACCGCAACTACAACTTGCTATTCCAATCGGATTTCAGTTCGGCACCAGCATTTTTGGCCAGCATGCAGACGTATTACGGTGGAGATACAGCGACCGTTCGGTATCGCACTCTGACTGATAACGGGGCAACCATCTTTGTAGAGGAAGAACGATCCCTCGATCAAGAAATTCGACATAGGACCGAGATAGTCGGCTATCTGGCGATTGAGCTTGGTGAGATCTTCGGGAGTGATCTTCAATTGCGTGGACAACCCGGTTCAAACTACGACCTCTTGGTGGGCAATCTATCCGACTTCAACGGAAACTATCCGGACTACTCCGACGCACTTAAACTCGTCCAGGAGCGCGATGCGAATAGTCACCAACATTCACTTTTGAATGATGCCCACAAACATGGAGAATTCGCGCACGACGAAGCTTGGCAGTTTGATAAATCTGAGGAATTGGCAAAGTTTGTCAGAATCTCTGATCTGGCGCCGGTATTGATCGGTAATGAAGATTCCGATGACGCGAGATTTGAGATTTCAATCGACGCTCAATCACTTGCGGAACTCGCTGGATCCGTGATCGAAGATTTGGAATCCGATGAAGCGAGAGTAGATTGGTTTTCTGGAGTAAAGCTTTCGGCCAGTGAAGCGAGTGAAGTCGATTCCGAGCTCGACTCCTGAATCACATTTTCTACGGATAGAACATCGCGGCAGCTTGCTAAGACAAGTTGCCGTTTTTTTTCGCAGCATGAGGTCTGTCATCCCGTCGACGAGTATTTGCCGAAGGTCCGCTCGGTGAATTCAGTTTCTTAGCTTGTTTTCGTCCGTTATTGACTCCGGTAATTGCGTCTGCAGATTTCGACCTCGATTTTGCTGAGCAAACTGCAATGATCGCGGCGGGCGTGACTGAGACGTTTGCAGAAACGCGTGGCGAAGTGGCGTGGTATGTCGACGACAACGGTAATGCGAGAAAAGTCTGGGACCTCACCGTTTTTGGCCACAACCCAGTCGGTGATTATTTGACGCTCGTTGATGTTCAAACTGGCGAAGTTCTGTTCCAGGAGAACCGGGCTGATTTCATGGACGGTACGGGCGATGTGTATGACCCCAATCCTTATCAGACTCAAGGGAATGGAACGGGTTTAGCTGACAACAACGATGGAACTGACGCGATTGAACTTGGCATCGAAATCGATGTCGAGTA
Source organism: uncultured Pirellulaceae bacterium (assembly GCA_947259675.1). Classification (GTDB taxonomy): domain Bacteria; phylum Planctomycetota; class Planctomycetia; order Pirellulales; family Pirellulaceae; genus Mariniblastus. Next base: position 4,635 of record CAMYNE010000018.1, on the reverse strand, counting down.
AATCGTTAGCCAAAACTCGCATTGCCACGCATCAATAATTTCTAACCCCAGCGGCTGCTGACGGCGTCCTTCATGAAAGCCAGCGCGTCCCGGGTTAGCTGTTCTTCGGATTCGTACATCCGTCTCCAGATTTTCGTGGCGGCAGCGATTTCCGGAAGTGCCAAGCCAAACGCCTCAACCGTCAACCAACCGTCGTAGCCGATTTCTTTGAGCGTATCAAAGGTCTCGGCCCACGCAACGTTTCCCGAGCCGGGCGTACTTCGGTCGTTTTCGGAAATGTGGACATGAGCAATTAAGTCGCCGCCGGCACGGACGGCATCGGCAATGTTTTTTTCCTCGATATTCGAATGAAAGGTGTCATACATGATGCGACAATTTTCATTGCCAACTTCCTGGGCAAATCGTGACGAATCGGCGTGAGTGTTCAGCAAATAGGTTTCAAACCGGTTTAAACACTCGATCGCCAATACAACATTGTTCGCGACCGCATATTCGGCTGAAGCCCGCATACTTTCCACTCCCCAGTTCCATTCGTTTGTGGTCGGACCTGCACCCGAAAATTCTCCAAGTGCCGAATGAAAGGGGCCAACCAAATGAGTTGCACCGAGTGCGGCGCAGCAATCGATTGCACGTTTGTTGCCGTCCACACCGGCCTGACGAATCGCAGCATCGGGGCTGATCGGATTGTCTTCGGCACCGCGAATCGTAACGGCGGTCCGTTCAAGTCCAAGGTCGCTCAGCTTTCTGATAATCGAGATCGTAGTTGAACAACGGGATTTCAACGCCGTCGTAGCCTGTCGATTTGATCATTTCCAATACAGGCATCAGCTCGTCGTTGAGTTCGCCGGTCCACAGCAACAGATTCATTCCAAATTTCATTCCAGGATCAGCCTTCGGGTAAGGTGAGACAATTGCCACGTTGGGTCGCGGGCTAGACGACATAAAAGCTAATGAAATTTGACGGGGATTTCCAGTAGATAGAGGAAATTCCGAGTCTTGATCTTCTTCGTAAATTTTGTGCGGCCACTGAAGATTGGGCAATCGTCAGTTATCGTCCGTTGGAGTTGCAAAGCCTGAAAGTAATTCTCCTGCTCTTTCATAAACTCGGCTTCGCGCTGACGGCATCCAGGACTGGATCGTCGGATCGAGTCTGAGCAGGCCGATACGATCATAAACCCGGTTGAGCCGATAGATAATTCCTTGATCCGTAGAATAGTCATAAAGGAACTTCTCCTTCTGGAACCGACCGATTGCGAAAACCAATCCATCGGTCGTTCGGGTTGTGAACAAGTTGACCGATTCCTGGACTTTGTTTTTGTCGACCGATTCCACTTGCTCGTAGAACGAGTCCATTTTCCCCGGATACTGCATGTGTAAATACGCATCCAGAAACAGCTCGATGATAACGTGACCGGTAAAACCGGGACGCATCGATCTTTCATTACCAAATAGCGTCCGAATCTCCACCGAGAATCGAAGACTCAGTTCGTTAAAAACGGGCGTTTGGTGAAACCAATGGTCATCCTGGTGATGCTGAACGACACCACCAGCGATCGCCGAAACAATTTCATCATCGTGGTCAACAAATGGCGCGGCCAGTTTTTCTCTTGCTCTCACTTTTCGATCAACTGCATTCAACCAGTCGGGAATACAACATCCTACGGCAAAATAGGGATTGTCGAGAAAAGGTAGTGCATGTGCAAAGCAATTCATCTTGATTTCGTTCGTCCAAATTCAATTAACCACGTTCTTGTCCCGATTCCGACGGCCTGCCGCCCAATACATTATCGCGGAAAGTCAGAATCAGGCTATTGCGACCTTGATGATTTCAGTTCGAATCTGCCAATACGAGTTTCCGATCATCATTGATTTCATGAAATCCAGGTCTTAGATTGATAATATCAAAGCAATTACATGAAGGGAACACGCTGAATAATCTCAAGGCATGTCATTGTTGTGGGCTCATTCATCGGATCCCACCGCTGGCCGAAAACCAAAACGCGGCCTGTACACGTTGTGGTCTGGCATTTCCGAAACCCGGTAACCTGCTGCACTCGGCGAGTCGAACCGCGGCGGCCGCGATTGGAGCGTTCGTGCTCTTTTGGCCGGCTATTCTCCTTCCCATTCTGCGGATCGAACAACTGGGCATGGAACATCAGTCTTCTCTGCTTGGTGGAACGATTGAATTGCTTCGGCATGGTAATTGGTTCGTGGGGGGAATCGTTTTCTTGTTCTCGATCGTTTTTCCAATTGCAAAAATCGTGTTGCTCCTTGAGCTGAGTTTTCTGGAATTGCTGCATCGAAGACACAAGGCATTCACATTGCGTTTGATGGAAAATCTGGGGCGATGGAGCATGATGGATGTAATGTTGCTTGCGTTTATGGTGATGCTGGTCAAGCTTGGCGACATGGTCGAATTCCATTTTGGGCCCGCAATCGTTGCCTTTGTCCTCTGTGTCTCGATGAGTATGTTCGCATCGATTTCTTTTGATCCACACGCTATCTGGGAAGAAGATGAGTAAATCCTCCGAAGATCCAATCGCAAGTTCGACAACCAACCAAGTCGCCGATGAATCCGGCCCTGTGGCGGTGCCAAACGCCAATGTCGTACCGGCGAAATTGACGGCGAAGGATCTTATGGGTGGCTCGAAAATGTGGTTGCTAACGCTTGTTTGTTTGCTAATCGCTGTCGGTTTAGTTTGGTGGTCAATGCCTGATCGGGGTCTGACAATCTCAATTCATTTTCCGGAAGGGCATGGTCTTCAGGCTGAAGACGTGGTCCGTTTTCGGGGAATTGATGTGGGGACAGTCGACCGGGTGGAACTTAATTCCGATCTAACTGCGATTGATGTGGTTGTAACTTTGAAGACATTTGCGGAACCGCTGGCGAGAAAAGGCACCCGGTTCTGGATCGTCCGCCCTTCTTTGAGTTTTTCGGGAGTCTCAGGGCTGGAAACTGCGGTTGGGAACAAGTACATCGGTCTAGCACCGGGAGATCCGGAAGGGCCTCGACGATTCCGCTTTGAAGGTCTGGCGAGTCCACTGCCCGACACTCTGGAAAGCGAGGGACTGGAGATTATCATCCGTGGCGAAAAGCGGCATAGTGTCAGTGAAGGTTCGCCAATCACCTGCCGGGGAGTCGAAGTTGGACATGTCCTTTCGGTTGGTCTTTCGCAGGATTCCCGGCATGTCGATGTGCGGGCGAAAGTTTTCGAGAAATACCGGAAGCTCGTCACCACCAACACCAAATTCTGGGCGACCAGCGGAGTCGATGTCGATTTTAGCCTTGGCGAGGGATTAAAACTCGATACGGAATCGCTGGAAACGATTGCGCGAGGCGGCGTTTCGTTGTTGGTGATCGAAAGCGGTGGAAAAGAGGTGAATCCTGGCCACGTGTTCGATCTTTATGCCGCTCCTGAAGAAAATTGGTATGAGTCTGCCAAATCGGTTCGGTTAACCAGTTTCAAATTGGCGGGCGCTGTTCCAATGTCAGCGTCATGGACACAGAAAGGACTGTTTGGCGAATCGAAAAAAGAGACGACGTTCATCGGAATTCCATTTCGAGACTCTGGTGGCAAGCCATTTGTCCTTGTTCCAAGAGACATGTTGGTGCATCCCAGCAAGGGAGTCGAAGGTACGTTGAAGTTGTTTGGACCCAAGCCAAATGGTTCGGGAATCGAACCTCCTACATTAGATGCCGATTCTGAAACGCCAGAATTCGTACGATTGCCGGTGCCCGCAGATTTTACCGATCAATGGATCGATGCGAGTCGAGATGTGCGTCGGTTAGAAACGATCGAATCATGCCTGGCCGTGAGGGCAAACAAGGACGGTTCTGAATTGATGTATCTTGATTATCCGATCGAACACCATCAACTGACGATCGACGAATCGCAACCTGACCGTTGGTTCATGAACCGCTTCGACGGTGATCGCCGCGTGTGGCATGGTGCTCCGGTTTTGTCGGCGACAGACGGCAAGCTGATTGGTGCAATTTCTGTTAGCGATCGTCAAGCGACGATCGTAAAATTCTCAGAAACGTTCAATCTGAAATAGTTCCTACGCAACGTCAACCCAGCATCGCGATTTGCCACTCTCAAGAACGGCATCGCAGACTTTTTGAGTTTCGAGTGCATCCCGGAACGTTGGCGCCGCCGGCTGGCCCGATTCGATTCCTTTGATGAAGTCTGCAACTTGATGCACAAAGCTATGCTCATAGCCAATATTGAGACCAGGCACCCACCAATTGCTCATGTACGGATGATCGCTGTCGGAGACGTGAATGCTCCTCCAGCCCCGCATCGGGCCCTCGACACGATGATCGAAATATTCGAGGCGGTGAAGATCATGCAGATCCCATCTAATGGAAGCGTGTTCACCGTTTATCTCGAATGTATAAAGTGCTTTGTGTCCTCGTGCATATCGAGTCGACTCGAACAATCCGAGCGAGCCGTTGTTGAAATGGCATAAAAACGCACAAGCGTCGTCGATTCCGACTTCTTCTATCTTTCCTGTTTCGGTGTGCATTCGCTGTTTGACGAAAGTCTCGGTCATGGCCGAGACGTCTTTGATACCGCCGTTCAGCCAAATGGCAGTATCAATGCAATGAGCCAACAAATCGCCGGTCACGCCGCT